>JACPMD010000093.1 GCA_016186235.1 Candidatus Roizmanbacteria bacterium
AATAAATAAGTCATAATAATAAGCATGCTTCAATTGTCGCCGAGTAAAATCCTCATGTATCTTCAGTGTCCTTTCAAATATAAGTGTGAGTCAGATTATGAAGTAAAAAGCATGTATAAGCAAGACTGGCCGGAGCCAACTTTTGGCCATCTGATCCATGCGTGTTTAAACGATTATTTTTCTCTGCCTGAAGACCAGCGTTCTTTCGATACTCTTCGACAATTATTGCAAAAGAAGTTTATGGCTAATTACGCAAAGCACGTGAGAATTTTCAAAACTCAACAGTCGATTAACGAGCATATACTCGAAGCGCATAAGCAATTCAAAACGTTTTTAGCAAGCGAGTTTGTACAGGGGAATCTGTTACCGATGGAGGAAAAATTACAGAAGTACCAGATCAACCAGGAACTCAAATTTATTGGCATGCTCGATCGTATAGATATTGACGAGAACAGATTGACGATCATCGATTACAAAACGGGTAAATTGCGTGAAGAAAAAAACGGCGATACTAAATTACAGATGGATTGTTATGAATATTTAATTAGTAAAAAATATCCGCACTATAAAGTGGCGAGAAAAGTGTTGTTTCTCTTGCGGGAAAATAAATCAGTCGAGCCGCCGGTAGTCGGCGATCTTGATTCGATTGAAAAGACTATTCTTTCATATGCTGAAACGATTAAAAATGATACGGAAATGAAGCCGAGGAAAAATGCCTTATGCGATTATTGCGATTACCGGGTAATTTGTCCGCTTTTTAGGAAAAATTAAAGGGGTAGCTTTCCTACTCATTATACTTTTGCATTAAGTATCAAAATAGAAAAATTGAGAAGCGTTGCGAACATCACCCACAATAGATAGGGTATTAATAAATACGAGGCGGGTTTGGAGCTTTTGGAGAATTGCAACATGGTAAAAAGGATTGCAAACCAAAGAACAATGATGTCGATGAGGCCAAGAAGAGGTGAGCGAAGGCCGAAAAAAAGAAGAGACCAGAGAAAATTAAAAAAGAGTTGAGCTATGAAAAAATACAATGCTACCCTGACTTTCCTATTCTTCCAGCCTTTTTCCCAGATGAGATAGGCTGAAACCCCCATCATTGCATACAATAGCGTCCAGACCGGACCAAATATCCAATTGGGCGGAGAAAAAAATGGTTTATTAAGAGTTGCATACCACGTCGGTATAGCGGCAATGGTAAAAGGCGTGCTTATGATGCCTACCGCTTCACAGAGTAAAACAAAGACTAAAACTGCTCCTATCTTTCTCATATATTTCAGTATACACCTTCAGCAAAAATTCAGATTTGACCTGTACTATAGATTCTTGCTATCATTAATAGTGTTACTAATTTCTTTTATACTTATGATCAAACGATTCAAGAAAGGGTTCATGCGTCAGTATCGTATCGTGAGAAAGTTTTCAAATATGCTCGAGGCACGATTGTCTGAAGAGGTCTTAAACCTCTATCACGTCAGGACGATGATCGTGAGAAACTACTCACTCGCGCAGGATGAGTTAAAAGAAAGAATGCAGGAAATCTATCTTCTCGTGCTGCCACAGGATTATCAGTTTGCCCACAGACTTTTGTATAGTCGATAACTATGATGAGAGGTCTTAGCCCGTATCTGCCGAAGGCTGGCGCGTGGGGATATATGATGGGCGATAATACAACGCAATTTGGCTGGTTGTTTCTTACCTATCATGTCGTAGCCGCGCTTGTTTTTTTGGTTATTCTTGTTCTTGTTGCCGTGTATCTTTGGAAGAAGATTGAACTACTCGATCACGAAAAGAGAAGAAAGTAATCAAAACCCCAGCGCTTTAAAGAACCCTATAAGAAATAAGAGAATGACAAGAAAGGTTACTCCGAGAATGACGATGATAATTTGATACGATTCGAGGAAAAATCTGAGGAGCAGCAAAAGAAGTTCAACAAGCCTCTCAAAAGGGTCGCTTCCTAATGAAGCAGTCTTCAATTTTTTATCTTCAGGCTTTATTGGATCTTCCATGGTAATACAGTATACTTAAACTTTTCCCCTGATTTTCTTATGCTTAGGCAAAATAGAACGTTTTTGATCGTCGCACTCATTGCGGTTGTCAATGCTTTAGGCTATGGGATTATTATTCCTATTTTATACTCCTATTCTTTACGATACGGACTCTCCGATTTTCAAAATGGCCTCTTGTTTTCTATTTTTTCAATCTGTCAGTTTATCGCTACTCCGGTCATTGGGAGAATGTCTGATAAATACGGAAGAAAACCGCTTCTTTTAATTTCGATTTTGGGAACCGCCGTTTCATTTTTTATGGCGGCATTTGCCCCAAACGCCATTTTTCTTTTTATCGCCCGCGCATTGGATGGGATTACTGCTGGGAATATTCCTGTTATCTCTGCGGTAATCTCTGATACGACGTCGCAAGAATAACGGGCGCGCGGGTTTGGAGTAATAGGAGCCTCGTGGGGATTCGGATTTATTTTCGGGCCGGCGATTTCAGCCCTTACCGTATCGTATTCTGCTTCGCTCCCATTTATCGTTGCGGGAATTGTTACCTTTCTTGCTGTTGTCTTGACTGCGGTTTTTTTGCCTGAGACCAACAAACACATCGGTCAGGTCAAACACAGCCCCTTATTTAACTTCTCAAGATTATTTCATGTTAGTTGACGTAAATGTTGGCCCAACGCTTCTTACATGAGTATCGGGCAGATAGTTGGACCGATTATCGGGGGAGTCTTTGCTACAATCGGCCTTGCGTTTCCTTTCTTGGTTGCGAGTACTTCTTCATTTATTTGTTTTCTTTTATCTTTCTCTGTCTTAAAACGCGGAGTCAAAAAAGAATCGGCGTTTTAATATGATAGACTAAGCTTAACGAAGGGGGTGATTATTATGGCAGACGTTAAAGTCGGTAAAATTACCCATTACTTTGACAGAATAGGCGTTGGGATTGTTGGCGTCAGTAAGGCGTTGAAGGTGGGCGACACGATAAAAATCGTGGGCCACGGGAATAAATTCACACAATCGGTAGACTCTATGCAGCTTGACCATCAAGTGATTCAGTCGGCAAAAAAAGGACAGAGTATCGGACTCAAAGTTACGCAGAAAGTAAAAGAAGGAGATGAGGTTTATAAACTATAATGTTGTCCCGCGCCTACCTCGCCTATGTTAGGCCAACTAAAAAAAGATCTTCTTGCATTACAAAATAAGGAGAAAGCCGTCATTTTATCTCGCTTTTTTAAAACTGGCAAAGGTGAGTATGGAGAAGGTGATATTTTTCTTGGCATTACCGTTCCACAACAGCGATCGATTGCTAAAAAATATCCTCATCTTAAACTTTCAGATATAGAGAGACTTCTCACCAGCAAGATCCACGAAGAGCGGCTTATTGGATTACTTATCCTCGTCGAGCAATTTAAAAAAGGAAATGAAAAAGAGAAAAAGGCGATCTTTGATTTTTACCTCCGACACACCGCGCATATCAACAATTGGGATCTGGTAGAT
>JACPMD010000082.1 GCA_016186235.1 Candidatus Roizmanbacteria bacterium
CTGCAGGTTGGAGTTCGATGCCTCTGGATGAAAGAGGACAGGTAAAGATGGGTATTGTGACAAAATTTGACCTTAAGAGTTCTCCTGTGCCACGAGGGGCTTTTTCAGCAGTTGTGTTGGAACCTACTTATGTTGAAAATGGTCGCAGTTATGTAGACTTAGTCGCGCCTGCAGAAGATGGTACTCCAGTACATTTTAGAGCCCGACTCGATGATTTAGCAGTGAAAGCCAAGGAGGATGATCCAGCAACTCCAAAAGACGAGACTGTATGGTTAACTGGTTACTCTAACGCTCCTGGTGGTGTTTGGGCACAAGATGGCGTAGATTCGCCAACAGGAGTACAAACAAATGTATTTAGAACTGCAAACTTAAGCTCGATATCATATAATCCTGGCGAGCAAGTTGTGATAGAAATCGTCGATAATAGAACACGAGATTTATCTAATCGATCAAAAGACATCAGAGATGCCGCTGAGAAAAGCTCCCAACAATATGGCGCTTTAAATCTCTCTTTAATAAATGGGGAACTCAAGTTGGTGGAAGGAATGGAACTTGGATCCATCGGTAATCTTATCCATGCAACTCCCTTAACATAATACTTCAAATATTGCAATAATTCTTGATTCTCTTTACTTTCTGAAAATTGGGTATACTAAGGTAATTAGTATGCAAATTCGTAGGCTACTCTCTTTTGCACTACTGATCCTTTTGATTATCATAGTAGCACAATTACTATATCTTTTCATATTTTCAAAAAGGAGCCAGCAAAGAGTTCAGAATAACAAAAATCCAAACGTACTTTATCTCTATTACAAAGTTGGTCGTCCAGATACTAAGTATTGGGGAACACTACCACGAATAAGTGACGGATTGCTAGAAACGGGAAAAGTAGTAAGTGTCTTTGGTCCTCACCAAATCAATCGCGGTTTATTCTCAGCGTTTGTTGATGGAGATCCTTATAGCGAAAAAGGGAATTTATATATTCCATTACGCGCGGAGGTAGGAAACGAAAGTATTTCCTTTCGAATGAATTTGAAAGGAAAAGCAGGTGTTTTTTTAGTCAAAAGTGGGATCTGGGGAGAAGAAACAAGTTTCGTTCCCTATAATTTAGAAGATATCGTAAATCATCTGCAGAAAGACCGCCAAATTGTGATTAATTTCCTTGGAACTGGTGGAAATTTAGACGAAATATGTAAATATTCCAAAAATGAATGTTCCGTTCTAGAAGTGCTTCAGAGTAACTATGCTACATCCAATGATAATATTTTGAAAAACGGTTTAAAAAATAATGACGAGATCGGCTACATTTCAAACATCGTAATTGCAGTTCCATAAGTATGAAAAATTTCATTGTATCAATTATTGCTTCACTACTGACTGTAAGCGGTCTATTCTTATTCTCTATACAACCTGCGAACGCTCAAAGCTGCTCAAATAACACAAAAACGTTCACGGTTAGAGAATGTACAGCATATGTTGATTTTGGCGAATGTATTTGTGACTGGACACAGTATAATGAAACGGCAAGTTGTGAGCCTTATTTTGGAGCTTGTTACTATCGATATAGTGATAGTATGGCTTGTAGTGGCGATCCTAATAACTGTCAGTGTGGTCGTGGACAGAGTTCTGCATTTGAATTTTGTCCCCTTGCTCAACCCACCAACACCCCTCCTCCACCTCCTACCAACACACCCAGACCACCAACCAATACACCTAAACCTGGACAGCCAACAAATACTCCAGCACCAACCGCTACTATTACTCCAACCCCCGCTCCTCCTCCAGGCTGCAATAATCCAGGTACGTGCTCAAATTCAGATCAATGTTGTCCTGGATATGAATGTGATACGTCAGCCGGGCAAAATAACGGGGTGTGTAGAATTTTAGACGGGCAAGGTGGATGCGATACGTACAAATGCGTAAACAATACATGCACTCTTACCCATCCTAATCCTGATAGTAGTGGAAACTGCCCTCCTGATAAGTGCAGCGATTTCCCTGACGACACGTGCGATGACCCTCCTCCTCCGGTTGGTTCATGCTCTGTTAATGGCCCAAGTCAACTCGTTAGCGGAGATACTGGCGAATATACCATGACAAAAAATCAAGAAGGCGGACAGATCTTTTGTCCCACACCTGCGATTGGTCCAAACTCTCGATGTAGAGAAGATCCGTATGGACGTTGGACTGACTGTAATTACACCGATGGCTGTTCTGGATCTGTGGAGGCGCGATCAGGAGGCACGTGCACAATCAGCTTTGAGTGTATAAATCTGCAGAATAGTGCTCCTATCAACTGTTCAAAATCGGTAAGCATCGTTGATCCCACCCCTACTCCCTGGATAGAAGTTCGGGTAAGAAGCTCTGCAAATCCAAATACCCCTGTTCGGGTATCTGAAATCTGCAGAGTCAAGTGCACGCCGACCACTTGCAACAAACAAAACGTCTGCTCGAGTAGTAATGCCGAACGCGAAACTTTTAGGTTTGCAAAAGGCAATGCTGTCGACGATAAGGGAGGACGCATTGAGTTAACCACCCAGGCTGGAAATCCTCTTGTAGTTGTAGGTGTAACTCCCAATCCTGCGGGAACAGGTAGACGAGAAGCCACCTGCAACGGCCTAGGAGGCTCCTGTTACGTCTGGAAC
>JACPMD010000125.1 GCA_016186235.1 Candidatus Roizmanbacteria bacterium
GGAAACTTCCGCAAGAGAAAGTTTTCATCGACGGGAGAATGCCAAGTTGGCGACAGAAAAAGAGCGAAACCGAAAGCGAATATGCTTTTGGCGAATATAATTCGCTTTTCCAACCCAACCCCCCAATTGCTAAAGTATTTAAAAAATATGACATCGACACAGTGCTTTTACCTACTGCCTTTTTGGATAAAAAAGAATTCATAAAAGAACTCAAAAAAAATCAATTTAAGGAAGTTTACCGTGATCAAACGGCTATCGTATATTCTCAAAAAAATACATCCAACCACTGGCGATAATTAGGGAGAGGCGTCGGCGTGATAATCATAGGCGTCGGAGTGAGCTGGGGGAGAAGAATCGCAACCTCGTCAGGTTTTAGCAAATTGAGCTTATTTCTTATTGTTTTTTCGATCTCATTGAGATCGCTCTTTTTTAAGATAGCAGTCTTGAGCTCTCTGTTTTTTTGCCTCTCGTCTTCGTACTCTTTTTTAAACTCTTGATAAAATTGGACTTTTTTGCGGTAGTCAAAGAGATTTTTCGTCAGCGAAGAAAACAAAAACAGTATGAGAAGGAAATAGATGATTCTTTTGAGAAGGAGCATAAGAAAAGTATACTATTTGTTTTGAAGCGATTGGAGAAATTTCACAATCCTCGAGGGTTCTGCTTTACTTTTCAATTCCTTCACCGCAATACCAATCAGCGCTTTCGGATTTTTTAGAGAGAGATCTTTATTCTTTTCGATTACTTTGTCAATTTCTTTCTTCAACTCTTCGTCTGACAACTCTTTTGGCAAATAGGGAGAAACGATTTCGAGCTGCTTTTGGTTTTGGTCTACAAGATCGTCTCTTTTGCCCTTTTTCGCTGCCTCGATTGACTCATTGAGTTCCTTGGCAATTTTGCCAAGAACAGAAACTACTTCTTCATCTGTCAACTGCGCTTTTTTGTCGATTTCTTTGTACTTTATTTGTGATAGAATATATCGTAACAGCGAAAGTTTCTCGGAATTTTTTTCTTTTAACGCAGCGATTTGGTCGCTTTGAATTTTTTGACGTAACATCGTTCAATTATACCTAAATTAAGCTATGAAAAGAAAAAACGACAAAGACGTCTTAAAAATATTTGGAGATTTTGAAAAAATTTTACACAACAAACCCTCGATAGAGAAGATGTATGAGGATGTGCGCATGATGAAATTCAAGATCAGGCCTGTTTCAGGTGATATTTCTCTTTTAAATATGGGAAATACCCGTTTCATCGAGACGCTGTGGAGTCTTGGCAAACTGGATGAGATATTTCAAAAAGAATTCAAGAAACTCCAGCCGGAGCAGCAAGAAGTCTTTTACCGCCTTTTTGACGACATGTACCAAAAATTCCAACACCAACTCAATACAATAAATCTCAAGCCGGACAATCCAGTCGAACGAGCTCAGATATTCGAAGTGGAGATTTATAAAGAAGCTTCCTTAAAGAAAAAACATAATTGAGGCAACTTCTATGAAAAAGTTCCCCGTTATTCTTGATCTGGAGACAAAGTATACTTTTCGTGACTACGACGACCCAAAAAAATTAGGCATCTCGGTGGTCGGAATTTATGATTACAAGAACAATCAGGGGAAAGTCTATCTAGAGACAGAAATTCCTCAACTCTTTCCCATTTTAGAAGATAGTTCCTACATCATTGGCTTTAATGTAAAAAGTTTTGATCTCCCAGTTCTTCAATATTACTATCCGGGAAAAGTACACAATCTGCCGATTTTTGACATCCTTGAAGATATCCGTGAAAAAGTAGGGAAACGCCTCGCCTTAAACGATATTATCATGGCGACGCTCAACAAAAAAAAATCAGGGCATGGCCTGATGGCAATCGATTATTACAAAGAAAAGAGGTGGGAAGAATTGAAGAAGTACTGCCTTGACGACGTTTTATTGACAAAGGAATTATTTGACTTTGGCGTTGAGAAAAACGAAATCTATTATCTCGATGAAAGAGGAAGAGTGACGGTAAAGGTCGACTGGAAAAAATATCTCGAGGAATCAGCGAAAAAAGACACCCATCTTACTCTCCCTTTTTAAGTTAACGTTGGATTTCAGCTGCGTTTTGAGTATAATTGTTATGTACTTTAACATCCCCTGTAGCTCAATGGTAGAGCAAAAAGCTGTTAACTTTGAGGTTGGGAGTTCGAGTCTCCCCGGGGGAGCAAAATTATTTTACACTGTTAAGACAATCTAACCGGTAATCTGCCTAAATTACTTTGAAGTCTTATAGTAACGACAATTCTACTCACTATCTACATTAGTAAGATCTTTCCCAAATTGATCTGATTGAGTATAGGCATTATTCCACCTTATGACAAAGTTATTGATGATATTAATCGCTCTCGTTAAATTATGATTTCGATCTTGTCCATTATCCGAAAGTACTTGCATTTTATCAATAGAATATATATTTCCTTTGATGATGGTTGTTTGTAATCTGCCTGTCTTTCCATCTTTGATCGGCAGATCTTCAATAGTTATATCTATTAATTTTGTTCCTTCATCGAAATTTCCAAGCATTGACGTCTGTAAGAACCTTCTGGAGTCATCCGCTAAACTGTATTGAAGAACTTTCATTACAGACATATGCTGCGTATAAAATTCAAGAAACTGTGGATGATTAATTGATTTTTGCATCCAGTCCGAATGAACTCGCTCATTGGTTGGAGTTATTGCAAATATATCCCTAGCGGGCTTGCCAAGTGCTGGACCTATACGCAAAGGTTTTGCTCTTTTTTCAAAAGTTTTCCATAAATTACTAACCCCATCAACAGCATTTTGAAGCTGAACATCAACAGGTACAGCTGTTTCACCAGCTGGAGTTGTATCTCTCATACACTAAGTGTAGCATAAGGTCTATAATTTTTTTAAAATTGAAGAAACTTGTAGTTGAAGATTTTCGTAATTTTCCTTATTATCTAGCCACTTGAAAGTTCGGAAATCATCTAATCGCTCGAGCAAAGCATAGTTTAAAGCCTCTCAATAATCTAAATTGTTTTTACTCCGATTCTACTATTGACACTCATTATAAATTTTTGGTATTATTTTTTTGTGAGAAAACTTTTCATAACAAGTGTTCTTCTTACATTTATCTTCCTAGCTTTATTTGGACTAAACCTTAGTATGCAGACGATGGAAGATGGAAGAATGTCTGATTGTCCTTTTACAGCAAGTCAATCATCAATGTGTCAGATGCCAGCAGCAGACCATCTTTCTCAATGGCAGCAAACATTCACCGCGACTTTCCAATCTGCTTATTATTTGGTTTTTCTTGCGGCATTTATCTTTGTTTTTAGATTCTTAATCTCCCAATTCACCTTAGCTCCCCCAAAAACATTTGCATTTTATTCCTACAAGATACAGCATCCTGACTCAAAGTTGTTCAACTATCTTTTTCAAGCCTTTTCTGACGGGATTCTTCATCCCAAGCTCTACAGCTAAAAATAACCGCTACAGCCTTCTTTTTTGTTTAGCAGTTTCTGTTAAAAAATATGAGAATTAAAATCAATATTAAATCAATAATAATCGCAGTCTTAGTCCTTCTTGGATTAGGGTACTTTTATGTTGCCAAGGTTAGACCAATTAACTTCTCACCCAGCGTAAAAAACTCAGAATTTACACCGGTGAAAGGTGTATTGGCGGCAAAGTTTGATTACTTAAGTCAAAATGGCAACTCGTCTTGTTCTTCCTCCTTTCAACAGTCGATTGCAAAGATGCCAGATGAGGCACGACTACAGGGATCCTGTTGCAGCCCGATGAGCTACCATCGCTACAGCGAGCAGGTAGAGGGCTTGAAAAAGTATAAAGATATACCAGAAATACCCAAAGACCCCTATGACATCGAGGCAAAGTTAGCCAAAAATCTTATGTCTCATTACGAAGATGAGTTTACCCAAAATCAACAAAAGGCATATGACTATGCGATGGAACACTCAAGCGAAAAAGGACCCTGTTGTTGCAAATGTTGGAGATGGTTTGTCTACGGAGGCCTTGGGAAAATTCTCATTCAAACATATGGATTCACAGGAGAACAGGTCACCGATGTATGGAATCTGTCAGACGGCTGTGGTGGAGACAATGAACACCATCATTAAAAATTTAAATAATTTCTATGGGAAAAATAATAAAAAACATTAAAAAGTTGCAGAGATTAAATATACAAGTTCTTAATTGGTCATTTTATGTTTTACTAGGTACTGTTGCTTTTCTTGGATTATTTCTAGTGTTTTACTGGAGCCTTCGTCTTAACGCCAGCATTGATAATTTAGTAAGGAATTTCTATCGTGTACCTCTGTATTTCTGGCCCTATGTTATCTTAACAATTGGAACTCTTATTCTTTTTGGGATAAATGTTCCACTTTTAGTCTACAGATGGAGAAAATATGGACTGCCTACAATAAGGGGACAGGCAGGAGGAGGAGTGGGAGCAGTGATCGGAGTTTTAGCTTCTGCCTGTCCTGTTTGCGGATCAACTCTTTTGTCTATAATCGGTGTTGCGGGTGGACTTACTGTTTTTCCACTGCAAGGCCTCGAACTTAAAGCTCTCTCTTTTGGCTTAATGCTTATCCCCATATGGTTAATCAAAAGAGAACTTAAGATTTTTGCCAAAGGTGGTAAAGAGTGTCCTGTGGCCAAAAATCCATCGTTCAAGAAACACGAATGGCCAATCTTATTGTCTTTAATTTTCCTAACTTTTATTCTGTTGTCTACGGCGTGGACGATGTTAAAAACTGATCCAGCTATAGCAAGAGTTATAACAAAATCAGAGTTGGTTAATCCTGGCGATAACAAACTCAATACACTTACCAACCCTAAGACAGGAAACAAAATCTATGATGAGGTTGTTGCAAAAGTCCTCCCAGAAAAAGGATTCCAAAGCAAAATTTCACTCAAAGACAGCGTGGTCAATTTGGTTGAGGCAGGAGTGATTGATAAGCAGAAATTTGAGAATATTTATAAAGAACGAGGAGGTTTACCTACCGAGTTAAAAGATGTGTTGACGAAAGCCACAGACCAAAAAATTCTTTTAACAAGAGCAAATGCCAACTATTATGTAAATCTTCTTTGGCCTCTTGGGTTAGCAAACTATATGTCAACCAACAATAAAAGTCCTATCCTTGGGGACTCTCTTTTTAATTTTGCCTCAACTGGCGGGTGGGATTTAGGAAAAGAGGAAAACGGCGGAGCATATTTCAATAAACTTACGATTGTTCCCTTGACCAAAGAGCAAGAGGATTTGGTAACAAAGATTGGCCAAAATACCTACCGTCCATGCTGTGATAACTCGACTTTTTATCAAGACTGCAATCACGGCTCCGCGCTTTTGGGGTTGTTACAACTTGGCGCATCACAGGGCTTGACAGAACAAGAACTCTATAAAGAAGCTGTGGCCTTTAATTCTTTCTGGTTTCCGCACAATTATATTCAGACAGCTTTATATTTTAAGGTTATTAAAAACATGGATTGGGAATATGTCAATCCAAAAGAGGTAATGGGGTACAACTATTCTGCGGTTTCTCAATGGAGCAAAAATGTCGCTCAAGAAATAGCCAAAATACCAAATCTTATTCCAAAACAAGAAGGTGGCGGAAGTTGCGGGGTATAAGCCATGGAAGATACGCAAATTGAAAAAGAAATTTCTATTCTCAAACAAAAGCCTCAACTTACAAGAAGAGAAAGAAGAAGATTCAGAAAACTAGAGAAGCGCCAGGAAAGGTTAAAACAACTAAAATATCGTGGATTAAAGAGGCTTATAAAAATAACAATAATACTCATTATTATTACAGCTATTGTTGGTGGAATTGGATGGTATATAGCCAAACAACCCAAGATTCCAGAAAGCGAGATAATCTCAAGAGGAGGGCTCCATTGGCACCCAACCATTACAGTTATAATAAAAGGAGAAGAACAGGAAATAGCAAAAGATATTGGAATAGGTGCAGTTCACGAAGCGATTCACACCCACGATTCAACAGGCACTATCCATATGGAGATGCAAGGCTTAATAACAAAGGATGATACGGAGCTTGGCCGATTCTTCAAGATTTGGGGTAAAGAGTTTAACTCACAATGTATTTTTGACAATTGTAACGGACAAGGCGGGAAAGTAAAGATGTTCGTAAATGGTAAAGAGAATAAAGAGTTTGAGAATTATTTAATGAAGGATAAGGATAAGATAGAAATCAGATACGAATAGGGTATGAATATAGAATTAAAATCTAAAATCAAATGTCCAGAATGCAGGTTTGAAAAAGAAGAACAGATGGCAACCGATAGGTGTCAATTCTTTTACAAATGCGTAAATTGTAGCAAAATATTGAGGCCAAAACCTGGAGATGATTGTGTGCTCTGTTCATATGGGACCTCACAATGTCCGTCAAAACAATAAGGATTAGGCTGGAGTATTTAATAATTGTTTTGTTTGTCGTTGAAGTGAGTCTGCGTTTTCATTATAGTCTAACCATCCTAAAGTTCGATAATCGTCCAATCGGGCGAGCCAACGTTATTTTAGACTGTTGTAACAGTCTAAGTCACATATCTTCTTGACAATTTCTTAAATTTCCCTTATTATTTGAATAATCATTCAAATACAAGGAAATGAATATATGAAAATTTCAGAGTGCAAACACTTACCAAAAAAATTTGCCAATCCAGAGGCAAAAGCCTGTGAAGAAAACCATTTTTGCCCCTTTGGCCAAAGAGTTTGCATGACTTGCGGGTATGTAGGTTGTTGTGATTCTTGTTCTCAGCATATGAGAAAACACGCCGCTGAAACAGGCCATCAAGTTATGGCATCATACCCCGCAGATGAACATTCGTTTATCTGGTGTTATGCTGACGATGATTATTTAGAACCTGATGAAAAACATAACCTTAAAAGAAGTGAATAATAAATCGGGATATCAGCACTATGGCTAAATATCAAGAAATAAAAAGGGAGCTTAAAAACAAAAACGAGCTTTTAGCCTGCGCAAAACAACTCGGTGTAGTTGGAGACGGAACACGACTTAAGATTTGTTACCTTTTATGTCATTATCCAGAGCTATCAGTTGGCGACATGGCAAGTATTTTAGATACAACCCACTCCGTGGTCTCCCACAGTGTAAAAAAGCTCCTGAACCTAGAGCTTGTTAAAAAAAGAAAAGAAGCCCAAACCGTTTATTATGCTTTAGTAGAAAATGATTTTAATAAGACCTTAAAGAATTTCATTAGATAAATATGCAACTTATACTTAGAAAATTACAAACCGTTATCCTCCCAATATTAGGTGCAGGTGCAATTGGAGTGTGTCCACTATGTTGGATTGGCTCGGCTTCACTTTTAACGTATTTAGGACTTGGGGTACTTATCCCAATTTGGAGGCAGCTCGCCTTTGGTATGTTATTTATTGCTGGAATTGGTTTTCTTCTGGATTTTCGTAGTCATAGAAATGTAATCCCATTAATTCTTCTTCTGATTGGTGGAGTTTTTCTTTATATTGGTCGGTACGTGTTCCTTAGTACATGGGGTGCATGGCCAATTTGGGGAGTAGGTGGGTTATTAGTTATTGGAGCGGTAATTTACAACAAACGACTTTTTAGGAAGAGACACAAAGTTCATGAATAAGTACGACCTAATCATAATAGGAGGAGGAGCTGGGGCATTTGCTTCGGCAATAAAAGCCGATGAGCTTGGGGCAAAGACCTTACTGGTTAATAAAGGCTTGCCATTAGGTGGCACCTGCGTCAATGTCGGCTGCGTCCCTTCAAAAGCCCTTCTTTGGGCAGGCGAGATAATGCACTTGGCTAAAAATCATAACATTCCAGGCATTGATATTGAGGTTAAGAATTTTGACTTCCAAAAGGTAGTTAGAGATGAGCTTGATTTAGTAGCGAGATTAAGGGAAGAAAAATATGAAAAAGTTCTAAAGAATCTTGAAAATGTTACCCATATTGAAGCCGAAGCAAAGTTTATCTCGGCAAACGAAATAGAAGCTGATGGAAAAAGATATACAGCAGACAAATTCGTTATCGCAGCAGGCTCAACCGCAATTCCACCGTCAGTTGACGGGATAAAGGAAACAGGCTATATCACCCATATTGAAGCGCTGAAACTTCAAAAACAACCAAAAGAACTTATCATCTTAGGTGCAGGAGCATTGGGACTTGAGTTTGGCCAGATGTATGCTCGTTTTGGGACAAAAGTTACAATCCTTCAGCGAGGTTACCCTATCTTCAAAAAGGCAGAAAAAGAACTAACAGATCGCCTGACTGAAATACTTACTAAAGAAGGAATAACTATAAAAACAAATGTTTCGTTAAAGGCAGTCAGAAAACAAGATGGTAAAAAGGTTGTCTCGTATGAAATGAACGGGGGGCAAGAGGAAGTGTCGGGAGATAAGATACTTATTGCCACTGGAAAAACTCCAAATACAAAAGAATTAGACCTTGAGAAAGCAGGTGTTAAAGTCGATAAGAAACAGGCAATAGCTGTAAATGAAAACTTTCAAACCTCACAACCTCATATTTTTGCAGTTGGAGATGTTGTTAATCTTCC
>JACPMD010000126.1 GCA_016186235.1 Candidatus Roizmanbacteria bacterium
CATCAGTGCTGAGTCAATGAGATTTTTGAAAAGATAGAGAACGTCGATGGGGCCTACTCCGCCAGGAGTTGGTGTATAAAAACCTGCGATATCCTTCACTTCATGCTCATCATAGTCTCCTTTCAGATTCCCCTTCTCACGACGTAAACCGACATTAATAAGCGCAACTCCTGGTTTTAAGTCTTCGGGCTTAATTACTTTTTTACCAACAGCAGTAATAATGACATCAGCTTCCTTAAAATAAAGATGGGCATCGGGAGTTTGGGAATTCACATTTATGTAGTTCACTTTCGCATCGTTGAGCGTTTTTCCTATTGGTTGACCTCCGGTCACGCCTCGTCCAACCAACACGACCTTTTTATTTCTGAATATTCTTTTAAAAGAAATTCTATCTTTCAGCAAATTAGTAATTAATTTTTCTGACAATTTTTCTTCAGTAAAAAAATAGGAAAGAGTCGTAAGAACAGCAAGTCCAATAGGCGGGAGAAAAGGAGATTTTCTTTTATGAGCTTCGATCTCTTTTTTATCAGGAATATAATCATAAATGCTGCTGGTTGAGAGCTGAGCTGGAAGCGGTTGCTGAATGATGATCCCAGTTACCGACGGATCGTCTGATTTTTCCCTAAGTTTATGCATGAAGGTCTCAAACGAAGGCGCGGTTTTCATATGAACAAGCTCAAACAGTATACCAAGTTTTTTTGCTACTTTAGCCTTACTTCGTACAAAGGAACGCTGGTCTGCAGAGTCTCCGACTAGGAAAGTAGTAAGTTTAAGTTTCTTCTTTTTTTTAAGCCTTTTAATTTCTTTTTTGAGCAGTTTCTGCATCATCAAAGCTATTTTTTTGCCTGGAAGCTCCATACGTGTCAGCTTCCCATTATATCAGAAAAGCCCAGGGAATTCTAGCGCAGAATGATATATTTTGATGTAGTTACACGAGTGTAGCGGTAACCACCTTGTCTCCAGTCTTGGAAAACCTCATCAGTATAACCCCTTTTGCATTTCTAGAGCGTGAAGGTATTGAAGAGAGAGGAATTTTGACTACCTGTCCAAGTGCGCTTGTGATAATGACCGTCGTATCCTGTGGATTAATGATTTGGACGAAGGCAATCTGCCCTATCTTTTGATCGATTGAGGCGACTTTAACTCCTTTACCTCCTCGGTGTTGTCCTTTAAAAAAGGAGAGTTTCGTCTTTTTGCCGATTCCCTTTTCTCCAATAACTAAGAGATTCTTATTGAACTCCTCGCTCGAAAAAACGTCAGCCGAAGCAACTTGAGTATTTTCCTCAACCTCCACTCCTTTCACTCCTATGGATGCTCTCCCTGTTGGGCGAATTTCTTTCTCGCTAAAGACAATTGCTTTGCCGTTTCTCGTTGTAAGCATGATATTCTTCCTTCCATTCGATAATTTAACCCAAAGAAGTTCATCTCCAGCTTCAAGCTTAATAGCAATAATCCCGTTTGTTCTTATATTTGCGAAGTCTGAGAATAGTGTTTTTTTAACCGTCCCTTTTTTAGTACACATGAGTATGCATTTTTCGGCCATCTGACCTTCTAGATCCTCCTGCGAGTATTTAAGTACTGATGTGATCGTCTCCTCTGCTCTTAATGAGATGACGTTAACTATTGCTTTTCCTTTGGAAATTCGTGTTCCTTGCGGAATATCCCAGACTCTATTTTGAAATACTCTTCCTTGGTTGGTAAAAAAGAGAATATAGTCGTGCGCCATTGCTTTTGTGATGTAATAAACATTATCTGTATCTTTTGTTTCTATACCTGAGACTCCTTTTCCTCCCCTATTTTGTACTCTAAATGTCTCCCGCGGCACTTGTTTGATATATCCTTCCTTAGTAAGAACCACAATTACTTCTTTGTTTTCTATGAGCTGTTCATCGGTAATTTCTCCGGGTTTGCTTTTGATTATCGTCGTTCTTCTCCCATCTCCATATTTTTTCTTAACATAGACGAGTTCATCTTTTATCACCTTTAAAATTTTGAAGACATCTTTAAGGAGTGCCTCAAGATAGGAAATTGTTTCTTTCAACATTGAAAGTTCGTCCTCTATTTTGGTTTTCTCCAAGCCCGTGAGGCGTTTCAGTTGCATGTCAAGGATGGCCTGAGCTTGGATTTCGCTGAGCGAAAACTTCTTGACGAGGCTTATTCGGGCCGAAGTTTCGTCTTTAGACTTCTTAATGATCTCTATGATTTCATCAATGTGGGCGAGCGCGATAAGGTATCCTTCGAGAATGTGCGCCCGTTCTCTGGCCTGACGAAGTTCATACTGAGATCGTTTGGTAACAATGGTGACTCTATGTTTGAGGTAAAGCTCGAGAATAGATTTTAATGACAACGTTTGTGGCACTCCGTCGACTAAGACAACCATGTTTACAGGAAAGCTCGTCTGAAGGTCGGTATATTTAAAGAGATTGTTGAGTATTTTTTTAGGAGACGCGTCACGTTTCAGCTCGATTGTAATGCGGATGCCGTCTCGATCAGACTCATCGCGTAAATCCGATACGCCTACTATTTTCTTATCAACCACAAGTTTTGCAATTTTTTCCACGAGTGCTGCTTTATTTACCTGGTAGGGAAGCTCTTTGATTATGAGTGTTGTTTTGCCTTTACCTAGGTCTTCATCGTCCACCTTTCCGCGAACCAGTATTGTACCACGTCCGGTCGTATAGGCTTGCATAACATCCTTATAGCCATATATCGTTCCTGCGGTCGGAAAGTCAGGAGCCTTGATATATTGCATGAGATCCTCAATCATCACGTTAAAGGTTAAATCCAAAGATATAGGTTTGACTTGATTTGCTTCTACTGTTTTTGCCTTATCGATCATAAAGATCAGTGCGTCAACGACCTCGGCCAAGTTATGGGGAGGAATTTTTGTCGCCATTCCGACTGCAATACCTTCGGCGCCCATCAATAAGAGATTTGGAATTTTTGCAGGCAGATAGAGCGGTTCTTTTAGCG
>JACPMD010000002.1 GCA_016186235.1 Candidatus Roizmanbacteria bacterium
AATCCTTTTGTTTTATACCCTTTTTGATCTGCACGCTTCATGAATTTTTTATTATCGAAAAGTTCTTTCTCTGAAATTTGACTGAATTTTTCAAATGCTTCAGTCACACTAAATTTTTCCCATTTTTTAAATGAAATTCTTTTTCCTTGATATATAATTTCGTCACGCTTACTTATTTTTTTCGCAATGGTCTGGAGCATTTCTAAAATTTCTTCAGCGAGGTCTAAGTACCATACTCCGACCTTGTAATATTCAAGCATCGTAAATTCACGTGAATGAAAACGAGAATTTGGTTCGCTATTTCTAAAAGACTTTCCAAGATAATAGCAGCTTCCGATTCCTTCAACGAGAAGTCTTTTGAGAAAAAGCTCGGGCGAAGGAGTAAAATACAGTTTTTCTCTCTTGTCTAAATACCTGAATTCTGTTTCGAATACCTCAAGGTATGACTCTGGTATAAGCGCAGGCGATAATACTGGCAAGTCAATCTTCAAATATCCCTTCCGAAGTAAAAACTCTTCAACTGCTCTTTGTACTTTCAGGCAAATTCGATACTTTTTAAGATTTGAGATCGCAGTGTGTATCTTCATATCTAATAGCTATAATTCTTTTTGCAGATCTGCAAGGAGTTTTTTTCCCTTTGAAGAAACTCTTTCTGGAATTCTTATTCGGTATACAACGTACTGATCGCCCCTCCTTGATGAGTTTGGATAGGGTATGCCTTGACTTCTTAACCTAACGGTTGTTCCCGACTGTGTACCCGGCCGAATTCTTAATTTTACTTCTCCATCTATTGTTGGCACCTCAACAACCCCTCCCAGAACCGCCAGTGGATAGTCAATCTCCTTTTCAAAATAGATGTCTTGTCCGTCACGTCGGAAATAAGGATGTTGATTTACTGATACCTCAACGTCGAAATCTGAGAACCTTATACGCATTCCGCTATCAACACCTGCTGGGATTTTGATTGTTCTTTTTTCGCCTTTAATTACCGTTTCTTTTTTTGTCCCATGAACCGCCTCGTCAAATGTCAACTTGACTTCGTACACAGGATGTCTTTTTTGACTTCTTCTTGAGAACGGCGACGTAAATCCAAAAAATTGCTCAAAAATTTCAAACGGGTCGGAGAATCCTTCAAAATCTATCCCTTCAAAAGGTGATCCTCCGCCTGAGCTTGTATACGTATAGGTAAAGGGACCTTGTCTATATGAATATGACTGAGGACCAGTTCCGGGAAAACCGGCTTTCTCAAATGCGTCAGGTCCATATTGATCGTACATTTCCCTTTTCTTAGGATCGGAGAGCACTTCAAATGCCTTATTGATTTCTTTGAATCTTTCGCTCGCTTCTGAAGATTTGTTTCGGTCAGGATGCCATTTAAGAGCCTGCTTACGATATCCGGTTTTTATCTCTGCGTCTGAAGCCTTTTTCGACACTCCAAGTATTTCATAATAATCTGCCATAGCATCAGCTTACCACTTCTCCTTCCTCAACATCCTTTTTCTTTTTATCATCTTTTTTTTCTTGCCCTGAGTTCGTCGAATGGGCTTCACTTTTTTTATCTTGCGGAGGCTGTTGAGGTTGTTGTCCTGGTTTGCCATACATTTGTTGACCAATCTTCTGTAAACTGTCAGAAAGATCTTTGGTTTTTTCTTCTAAGTCTTCCTGTGTACCTTTGTCGAGGATATCCTTTAATGATTTCATTTTCTTTTCTACTTCTTCTTTTATATCTTTAGGTACTTTATCCCCGGCGTCTTTCAACGATTTTTCAGCAACATAGATCATATTGTCTGCTTTATTTCTCGCCTCTATGCGTTCCTTCTCCTTTTTATCTTCATCTGCATGTTTGTCAGCTTCTTCTCGCATCTTTTCAACTTCATCCTTCGTAAGCCCGGTTGAACCAGTTATCTTGATCGCTTGAGATTTTCCGGTCGCTTTGTCTTTTGCGGTTACCGTTAGAATTCCATTTGCATCGATATCAAAAGATACTTCTATTTGAGGCACTCCTCGTGGTGCAGGAGGAATCCCATCGAGGATAAATCTTCCCAACGATTTATTGTCTCGAGCAAGTGGTCGCTCTCCTTGCAAAATGTGTACCTCAACCTGCGTCTGGTTATCTGCAGCCGTTGAAAAAACCTCAGATTTCGACGTAGGAATGGTAGTATTTCGAGAAATTAAAGGCGTTGCAACAGCTCCTAAAGTTTCAACTCCAAGCGTTAGAGGTGTAACATCCAAAAGTACCACGTCTTTTGTTTCCCCCGTTAATACACCCGCCTGAACCGCAGCTCCTATAGCCACAACTTCATCTGGATTCACTGAGCGGTTTGGTTCTTTAGCAAAAAATTTCTTTACTTCTCCAATAATTCTTGGCATTCTGGTCATACCTCCAACCAAAACTACTTCTTCGACTTTTGCAACGTCAACTTTTGCATCCTTAAGACAGGCTTTCACCGGACCGAAAGTCTTTTCAACCAAGCCTCCTACCAAAGACTCAAGTTTTGCTCGTGTTAACTTCATCACTAAATGAAGTGGCTGACCATCTCTGACAGTTACAAATGGCAGATTAATTTCTGCCTCGAGCGATGTCGAAAGTTCAATCTTTGCTTTTTCAGCCGCATCTCTTAGTCGCTGAAGCGCCTGCGCATCGTTTCGTAAGTCAATTCCGTTCTCCTTTTTAAATTCGTCGGCAAAATAGTCGAGAATCACCTTATCAAAATCATCTCCTCCTAAGTGAGTATCTCCGTTTGTAGCTTTTACCTGAAAGACTCCTTCACCCAACTCTAAAATAGTAATGTCGAAAGTACCGCCGCCTAAATCATATACTGCAATAGTGTGGGCGTGTTTTTTGTCCAACCCGTACGCAAGTGCAGCTGCAGTAGGTTCGTTCAATATTCTTACTACCTCGAGGCCTGCAATTTCTCCGGCTTGTTTTGTTGCTTGTCGTTGTGAATCATCAAAATATGCGGGAACAGTAATTACCGCTTTTTCAACTTTCTGGCCGAGGTAGGCTTCTGCATCATTTTTAATTTTTTGCAAAATCATCGAGGAAATTTGCTCGGGTGTAAATGTTTTACCCTCGACTTCGACGACTGCCTTCCCATCTTTTCCTTCCTTAATACTATAAGGAAGCCATTTCCTATCATATTGCACAGACTCATCGTCATAACGCCTTCCCATCAGTCTTTTTATTGAAAAAATCGTCCGTTTAGGATTAATAATCATCTGACGCTTCGCGACGTCCCCTACAATTCTTTTTATCGGATCAACAACTGAGGGGATGACGTTTCTTCCTTCTTGCGAATGAATAATTTTTGGTTTTCCTGCTTCCATTACGGCAACCGCAGAATTTGTTGTTCCAAGATCGATTCCTATAATTTTTGCCATATGCCTTAATTTTAATTAGTAATAGATTTTTTGGTTACTTTTACTTGAGCTACTCTCAACGGCTTACCATGTAATATGTATCCCTTCCTTAGAACCTCTATAACTACATTGTCGTCCTTTCCTTCAACTACCTCTAGTGCTTCAGCAACATGCGGATCAAATTTCTTTCCTACTACTTGTATTTCTTCTACTCCTTCTTCTTTAACAATTTGGTCAAATTTATTTTTGATAAGTTTTAATCCAGGATCTTTCACAAATAAGGTTGCTTTTTCAAGATCGTCCAGCAAATGTAAAAGTTTTAAAAGAACATTTTTCGAGGCATATTGCTTCAATACGTCTTTCTCACTCTGCACTCTTTTTTCAAAATTTTGATAATCTGCTAAAGCTCTTAAATATTTATTCTTGTAATCTTCTCCGTCTTTCTTTACCTTCTCTAATTCCTGCTTTAATTTCTTATTTTCTTCTTCAGCATTATTTGTTGGCTTTCTTATATCTTTTCTCATATCCCTTGCTCCTTCATAATGTCTTCTATGAGTCGTGAAATATACTTAATTTGGGGAGATAAATCCTCGTAATACATACGTTTTGGTCCTACAACTCCAATGATTCCTTTCATCTTCTGACCGGCAAACTCGCCGAAAATGCTGGCGCACGATTCAAAAACAGGATCGCGAAAATCTTCTTCACCCAAAAGATACATAATTTCCTCATTCAATTTATAAAATCTGTCGAGAATTCTTTCCCAGTAGGCGACTTCATCAAGCAGCTCGAATAAATTTTTTGAAAGGTCAAGATCGAGAAACTCTCGTTTAGAAAGCAGGTTTCCAACGCCAGAGTAGTACACATCACCTAAATTTGTGGCAGAAAGCGATAAGAGTCCGGTTTTTTCAGCCAGCGTTTTTGTCGCATGTTGAAGCAATCGATGAGATTCGTTTCGCTCATCCCACACGCTGTTTTTGTAAGCTACCTCATCAGTTGTCGAAAGCTCTTTTGTTTTCATGAGGTGTTTTATGTAGAGCCTGAATCCTTTTGCCGAAGGTACCCTTCCAGAGGAGAAGTGGGTTTTCTTAAGGTAACCTTTTTTTGCAAGTTCAACCATTTCATTCCGAACCGTCGCTGGAGAGATGCCAAGCTTGTATTTCTTTTCTAATATTTCAGAGCCAACAGGTTCACCAGTCTCGGTGTATTCTTGGATAATCGCCCTTAAAATGTCCACTTGACGAGGAGTCAAATCTTCCATAGCATTAGCAATACTATAGCAACTCTGCTAAAAGATGTCAAGTGGTAAACCATGTTAGAATACATAATTCATTATGGTTAAACTTGGAGCTCAATTTAAAAAAGAGATTCTTAAGTTAAAGAATCGATCTCATGTTAACAAGGAAATTTTCCAACAATTTTTAAAAAGGCTGAACTCTGGTTACTTGATTGAAACAGAGAATCCTGCCGACCATTATTGTTCCTTCCTTGTTCCAGTAGATACTAAAACAAAATCGATTTTTGTAGGACATCACATTGACGCTGATCAATGGATACCGCCTGGAGGCCATATCGAAGAAAAAGAAAGTCCTGTCCAAACGGTCTATAGAGAATTTTCTGAAGAGCTTAGTTACAAGCTCACAAAGGAAACAGTTGCATTATTCGATTTGGGAATTATAAAAATAACTAATCCTGAAAGAATTTGTAGAATACATTACGACTTTTGGTACCTTGTTTCTATAGAAAAAATAGATTTTAACTACAACAAAAATGAATTTTACCAAGCAACTTGGTTACCTATAGATGTGGCTATTAAAAAGGCTACAAAAGGCTCGATAGTTAAATCACTCTCACATCTTAAGAGACATCTTGAGTTATAATAAGAGCATGCTCTCTTTACTTCAAAACGTTATTGACTTTCTTGATACTTTTAAAAAAAATAACTTCCAAATTTTTGTCGTGGGTGGAGCAGTGCGAGAACTATTGCTCAATAACAACGTAGACAATTGGGATTTCGCAACTGATGCTACTCCTGATCAGATTCTCAAATTATTTCCCGATGGATTCTATGATAACAAATTCGGAACTGTAGGAATTCCTTTCAAAAAAAAAGACAAGACTACTGTGTTTGAGGTGACCACGTTTCGTAAAGAAGGAGAATATAAAGACCTCCGTCATCCGGAAAAAGTTGAATGGGCAAAAACAATTGAAGAAGATTTATCGCGAAGAGATTTTACGGTAAATGCTATGGCCCTTCGACTCACTTCATTCGCTCAGGGTAAACCTACTTATGAGTTAGTCGATCCTCATGGGGGACAAACTGATCTAAAACGAAAGAGTATTGTAGCGGTTGGAGAGGCTGATAAAAGATTCAACGAAGATGCGCTTCGGCTTATAAGGGCAGTTCGATTTGCTTCTGAACTTGGCTTTTTCATAGAAGAGAAAACCCGTTTATCAATACAAAAAAATGCTGAGCTCATCACGAAAATCTCTTGGGAAAGAATTCGAGATGAGCTTTTCAAGATTCTCGCAAGCAATCATCCGTCAGAAGGGATTCTGTTTCTTAAGAATCTCGGACTTCTCACCTTTATTATTCCTGAAGTCGATATATGCTTTGTAATTCCTCAGAAAAGCCCCAAGAGACATCATATCTATGATGTTGGAACCCACCTGATAATGTCATTGAAATATTGCCCGTCAAAAGACGTCGTTGCAAGGTTAGCAACGCTCATTCACG
>JACPMD010000084.1 GCA_016186235.1 Candidatus Roizmanbacteria bacterium
AAAAACTTTATGTCTTCATAGATGAAATTCAGCATCTTAGTAATCCTGCTTCATTCTTAAAATATATCTATGATCATTACAACGAAAAAATTAAGTTTATCGTTACCGGCTCTTCTTCTCTTGAGATAAAAAAGAAGTTCACCGACGCACTGACCGGAAGGATTTTTAGATTTGAGGTTCTTCCTTTAGATTTTATCGAGTTCCTTGACTTTAGTCAGCTTAATCTATCACCATCATCTTTTGAACAATTTACCGTCTTTGGAGGATTCCCGGCGATCGCGCTGAAAAAAGATTATCACGTTATGATAAAGCTTCTCAAAGATATCTATTCTCTTTACGTCAGACGTGATATCAAAGACTTGGGAGCCATCGAAGATGTACTAAGTTTTAACAAACTAATTACTCTCTTGTCATCCCAAATAGGCGGACTCATATCAGAAAATAATCTGTCAACTGCCGTTGGAATAGCCAGAGCCACAATTAAAAACTATCTTTTCATTCTGCAAAATACCTTCGTCATAACGCTTCTCGCTCCTTTTTTTACCAACCCAAAAAAAGAAGTAACCAAGAGGCCAAAAATCTATTTGAATGACAACGGTATAAGAAATGCTATTGTCGACAACTTTACTTTTTTGGACAGCAGGTCCGATACGGGCAGTTTGGTTGAAAATACCATTTTCTCGGAGCTGAAAAAAGCTTTTGGCGAAAAAGTCTCTTTTTGGCGCTCGGAAAAAAAGCAAGAGGTTGATTTTGTTATTGAAAAAGCGAAACCAATCCCTATCGAAGTAAAATACCAATCATTCAGAAAACCTGAAATACCAGTTGGCCTTATTTTTTTTATCCGAAAATATCAGCCTGACGTGGCATTCGTTCTGACAAAAAATTATCACAAAGAAATTCTTTTTGAGACAACTCACGTTTTTTTTAAACCTTGCTGGACTATAGAAAAAGTTTTGAGACATATTTGACATTCTCGGTTACTTTTTGAGAATATATCAGTTCACCTCTAGCTAATTTTCTGATTTGACTTTCTTTTCTGCTTTTGAGAACATTTTTGTAATGGATCAAACAAATCTAGAACCCCTCCAACCCGTTCAAAACAGCTTCTTCTCGGCAAAAAATCTTCTCCCTCTCGCATTATTTTCAACAATCTTAATTGTTTTAGCCTCTAGCGTTACCTATTTCGTCCTTCAATCAAAGCAAACTTCCCCACTTTCGGTCCAACCAACTGTAATTCCTACTCAACTAGTCGCATCTTCACCAAGTCCAATTCCCGACGAAACGGCGAATTGGAAGACGTATACAAATAATCAATTAAAATTCACTTTGAAATATCCACCATACTTTTTAATAACGGAAAAGCCAAAAAGTATTTATTTTTCAACGTCAGAGGCTAAAAAAGACAATTTAGAAAAATGCCTAAATTTCTACGAATGCTACGATATTCCGTTTGGTATAGACTTTTCTGAAGAAACTAAACCTGCGAATCAATCATTAACAGACTTTATTAAATCTAAGCAAGCCGATCCAACATATTATTCGTCAGTATCTGTTGATCAAAAAAATGCACTGCAAAATCAATCTAAAAGTCCTGCGTTCGGAGGTTTTTTAAACTCTACTTATATCGATAAGCAAAATTCCATTTTCTATCTTTTTTCACAATTTAAGGAAGAAAAAAATTCAGGGATTTACAACCAAATCCTTTCCACCTTTAAATTTCTAGATCAATATCAAACCAGCGACACTTCTCAATGGAAGACGTATTCTAATGAAAATTTGGGACTGACCATCAAATATCCAGAAAGCTTATTTCTGAAAGAATCTGGACAAGATGTATTATTCGCGTTTGAAACTTTGCCAACTGGTGACGCTCCTTACCCACTCGATTTAATCTTACTTGCGTACGGTAATTGGACTGAGTTTGATGCATTATTCAAAGCACAGCAGGGAGAAGATGTAAAAGAAGCCCACCACGCTGTCGATGTTAAAGTAGAGAAAATACAAAATCTTACAATCGCTAAATTTGATGCTGTTGAATATATTCGAGATGGAACCATCCCACCAACTACTGGTTTAGGAAGGGGACCTATCGGTTATGAGCACCATTATTTGATTAAAAAGAATGACAAAGAATATATAAACTTTATTAATCTGGGTATGGACAGACAAAAAACACAACAACGCGATTCATTGTTCAGAGTAATGCTTTCTTCACTTATTATTAAGTAGAGATTCTAAATTTTTCCTGCACCGTTTGATACAATATCCTCGATGAACAATAAAAATTTTTATATTACCACTACCTCCTCTTACGTTAATGCGGATCCGCATATTGGATTTGCACTGGAACTAATTCAAGCAGATGTGATAGCAAGATTTAAAAAACAAACGGGTTATGATGTGGCGTTTGGTTATGGCACCGACGAACATGGCTTAAAAATATACAAAAAAGCACTTGAGGCAAAAAAAAGCCCTCAAGAATATTGCGACGAAAAAGTAAAAAAATTCTTAGGCTTAAAAAAGCTTTTGAATTTAAGCAGCACTCATTTTATGCGTTCGACCGATCCGTTTCATGTGAAAGCTGCTCAAGAATTTTGGAAGCGCTGCTATGCGAGTGGTGATATTTATAAAAAAAATTACAGAATAAAATATTGCTATGGCTGTGAACTAGAAAAAACAGACTCCGAACTAGAAAATGGCGTATGTCCCATCCATCCGAATCTAAAAATTGAAAGCTATGAAGAAGAAAATTATTTTTTCAGATTTTCGAAGTATCGAGAAAGGCTTCTCGAATTCTATAAAAAAAATGGAAATTTTGTCCTCCCCCGTCATCGGCTCAAAGAGATTGAGACGTTTGTAAAAAAAGGCCTGCAAGACTTTAGTATCTCGCGTATAAAATCCAAGATGCCTTGGGGTGTCGACGTCCCAAACGACCCTGATCATATCATGTATGTCTGGTTCGACGCATTAGTTTATTATATTTCTACTCTGGGATGGCCAAGCAAATTGACGCAGTATCAAAAATTTTGGCCGGGAGTTCAGGTCGCAGGAAAAGACAACTTAAGACAGCAGTCAGCCATGTGGCAAGCAATGTTAATGTCAGCCGTACTTCCTAACACGAAACAAGTTTTCATCCACGGATTCATCACCTCAGAAGGAAAAAAAATGAGCAAAAGCCTTGGCAATGTAATCGAGCCGGTAGGTCTTGTAGAACAATACGGAACCGACGCGGTTAGATATTATCTTTTAAAGGAGATTCCTACAATCGAAGATGGAGATTTTTCACACTCGCGCATGAGGGAAATTTACAACGCCGACCTTGCGAATGAACTGGGTAATCTCATATCAAGAGTTGAAAAACTCTATAAAATTCATCAAATATCAACTGCTTCCATTAAACCACATCTACTCGAAACACTAAAGGTTGCTGGATATGAAGTTCATCTCAATAATTTTGAGTTTAATATAGCCTTGGAGGAAATCTGGAAAGAAATTAAAAGATTAAATTATGAGATAAATAATAAGGAGCCGTGGAATAAAAGTAAAGATGAAGTAGAACTTTCACTGAAGAGTTGGATCCATTACATTAGAAATATCGCTTATTCTTTACAACCATTTCTTCCAGAAACGTCCGAAAAAATACTCAAATATTTCCCTAAAAAATCTATTTCTCCACTCTTTCCTCGCCTTTCCTCATAATAACTATTTCTTAACCTCACAGTTTGTTAAAATATATGCTTCTCATGCATGCTGCTATTGAACGAGTCAAAAAAATGGATCACAGGTCGAGAAAACTGCTTTTAGTAGGAGCTTTTGTTGCTTTTCTTATCTTCATCTATTTTTATATCTTCTACAAATTACCTTCACCCTACAGCTTGAAGGATTATAAAGTGATTCCGCTTTCGACTCATATCTATGACCGCAATGGAAAACTCTTATACGAAGTCTACCGTGACCAAAACAGAACGCCTATTAAGGTGAGAGATCTCCCGACGCATGTCCTGCAGTCCACGATAGCTATTGAAGATAAAGATTTTTACAAACATAAAGGAATTTCGCTTGTGGGAGGAATCTTTCGTGCAATGAAAGACATGATTCTCTATAGAAGACTTCAAGGCGGGTCCACAATTACTCAACAGTTAGTAAAATCTTCTCTCTTGACACCAGAAAGGACCATCAGACGAAAAATTAGAGAAATTGTCTTGGCTCTCTGGATCGAAAGAATCTATTCAAAGAACCAAATACTGGAATTCTATCTTAATCAAGTTCCCTACGGAGGCGCAGCGTACGGGATCGAGGAGGCCGCACGGACCTATTTCAACAAACATGCAAAAGATCTCAAACTTCATGAGTCAGCCTTCTTAGCAGGCCTTCCCCAAGCTCCGTCGCTGTACTCTCCCTATAATAATCCTGAACTTGCGAAAAAAAGGAGAAACGAAGTATTGAAAGCGATGAATAAGGAAAAATTCATCGATACAAAAACCTATGATAAAGCACTTAAAGAACGCTTGACGATTAATCCTCCCAAGACTTTAATCAAGGCGCCTCATTTTGTTTTCCATGTGAAGTCCCAACTCGAAAATCTTTACGGAATCAAGGAAGTAGAAGAAGGCGGGCTAAAAGTTACCACCACTTTAGATCTTGACATCCAAGAAGAGGCAGAGAAGGTTCTAAAGAAAGAGTTAGAAAAGGTTGAGAATCTCAATGTTTCAAACGGCGCCGCACTCGTCACCCGACCCCCAACCGGAGAAATCATCTCTATGATAGGCTCAGTTGATTACTTTGCCTCCCCTTCGGGAGCTTTTAACGTAACTACTGCCTTGAGGCAACCGGGAAGCGCAATCAAACCAATTAATTACGCAATCGGTATCGAGCGAAAGATAGTAACTCCAGGAACTGTTTTTCTCGACATTCCTACCTGTTTTTTTGCTCCCGGTCAGCCAACCAAGTACTGTCCCCATAACTATGACGGGGCATTTCATGGAGCGGTACAACTGCGATTTGCGTTGGGAAATTCCTACAATATCCCGGCGGTAAAGATGCTTTCTATTAACGGAGTCGAAAATTTTGTTGCCTCGTCTTCTGCGTTTACTATAAACTCATTTAAAGATCCAAAAAACTACGGCCTCTCCCTCACTTTAGGCGGAGGAGAGTTACGAATGACGGAGATGGCTCAAGCATTCTCAGCCCTTGCAAACAGAGGCGTTCCCCGGAAATTAAATGCAACACTAGAAGTAAAGGATAAAACCGGCAAAGTGCTCTATAAATATAAGGATCCAAATTTTGTAGCAAATCTAAGAAAACCGCTAAAGGCGCCTAATTTTCTCGCTATACAGGGGAAAAGGGCAATTTCATCTGAGACTGCCTTTATCATCTCGCATATTCTTTTGGACAACTTTGCGCGATCGGCTGCCTTCGGATCTTCTTCTTATCTTGCCATCCCCGGAAAAGCAGTTTCGGTAAAAACAGGAACTACCGATGATAAAAAAGATAACTGGACGATCGGATATACGCCAAATTTCTTGACTGTAGTGTGGGTGGGAAACAATGATAATACGCCTATGCATCCCTTTTTAACATCCGGGGTAACTGGAGCTGCGCCAATTTGGAACGGAGTAATGAAGTATGTTCTTAAGAATCAGCCAGATACATGGCCTTTAAAACCACCTAAAGTAGTTGGAAAACAAATATGCACTATCTCAGGGGAATCTATGAATAAAGACAGCGAAGGGAAAGAAAGCTGTCAGTCACGCTTCGAATATTTCATCGAGGGCACAGAAGGCGTGCAGTCGGCGCAAGTTGAAAAAACGAACGTTCCAGTTAACAAAGAAACCGGAAAAATGACCACTATTGAGGATCCTAATCACGAAATGAAAGAAAAATCAGTGATTAAAGACAAGTTCTCAACATTTTGTCTTGACTGTACGCCTGATTTTGCCGTTCCAACCCCTGTACCATGAGCCTTATTCCTTTAGTCTATATATTTTCTTTGAGCTTCCTATTACTTCTACTAATCGGTAATCAGTGAGCGCCTCCTCGAATCCTTTCATCGATTGCAGGCGTCCATTCCAAGCAATAACCAATCGGGGCCGGTAACTATCTAAAATCTGACCGAATTTTCCGCTACTTAAGTTTCCTGATCGGATACGAACAAAAGACATATCTACTAATTCTGGCGGCGGAAGACGGTTTGTATATGTATTCAAAATCGCTTCATCGCTTACTATATGATCATCAGGTTTTGAGTTTGCCAAAATTATCTTAACACCTTTCTCTTGTTGTTCAATAAAGCTTTTGGCTAAAGGATTTGGAATTGCTATCTGATTTAGAAAAGCCATTCCAAAAAAAAGAGGAAAAACGATAAAGACAGTTTTCTTAGATTTAAAAATACGATACGTCTGACTGGACAAAAAAAGTGAAAAAGGAACTGTTAACTGAACCAAATGATGTGGAAAAAGGGGGCGATATAAAAACAAAAGAAATAATACGCTTGCTCCCCACCAAAAAAGAATACTATTACTCTTTATGCCTATTGAAAATAAAATAATGGAGCCGATTACCACAGAAAACAGAATTAAATCGTTTCTAGGATAACCAAGTAGCGCAAATGGATTAAAAGGATGTGTCAAGAACGCTTGATTTCGTAGATCAATTACATCTGACCAGATCGGTTCAAATCCAAATGGTAAAACGAAAATGGCTGAGCCAACAAAAAAGACCAAGGTAAGAATTAACGCAAGACGTACTTTGTTTTTAACCCTCCAGAAGAGAATGGTTAAAGGAACAACGAGTGAAATATCTATCTTCGTCCAAAAACCAAAAAAAAAAAAAACGGCTCCCACTATAAACCAAAAAACATTCGCAGTATTCTTGTA
>JACPMD010000085.1 GCA_016186235.1 Candidatus Roizmanbacteria bacterium
AGCCTACTCGCTCGCTATCCCGATTTTGATATATGTGTCATTTGTTTACGTGCAAAGGCAATGTGAAAGCGCCCACTTTTTTTGTAAATTCTTTTTACTCTTGGATCTTTTTATATACATTGTCGCTGCCGTTGTTTTCAGACAGCGATATATAAAAAGCCATGACAGCTTATGACTTTTTCTGACATCATTTTTTATTTTAGGCAGTATAGTTATCACTATCCCTTTCTTGTTCCTCTCGGGATTATTGGTATGTGGCGATGGGCAGTATGGGTTTTGAAGGAGATTATAGGATTAAACTACCGTCCAAAAACGAGTGTGTATAAAGGAAAGGTTTCTATAGTGACTCCTGTGTACAACGAAAATCCGTCTATTTTTCAAAGCGCACTCAATTCTTGGGCAGAAAATAATCCCTCAGAGATTATAGCAGTGATTGACTACTCTGATACACAGTGTATTGAAGTATTTAAAAAATTTTCTAAGAACTTTGCCAGAACTGTTTTGATAGTTACTCGTACTCCTGGGAAAAGGCCTGCTTTAGCGGACGGAATCAAAAAAGCAAAGCACGAGATTATAGCCTTAGTTGATAGCGATACGATTTGGGATAAGGGTGTTATCAAAAATGGATTACCGCCATTTGAAGATCAGAAAGTTGCGGGTGTAGGAACATATCAAAATGTATTAGAACCAAAAACATTTGCACAAAAAATCTTTGATGTGCAACTTGATTTGCGCTATCTCGTCGAATACCCTTTCTTGGCAGTCTCTGGAGATGCACTGATCTGTTTATCAGGAAGAACCGCTTTTTATCGCAGGAATGTAATTCTTCCTATGCTCCCCAAGTTAGTAAACGAAACATTTATGGGGAGACCAGTTATAAGCGGAGACGATAAAACGTTGACGTATCTCGTTCTAGAAGCAGGATGGAAAGTAGCCTACCAGAGTAATTCTCATGTCTACACCCCGGGGATGGAAGATTTAAAATCATATCTCCTGCAGCGATTACGCTGGTCGCGTAACGCCTTGAGAGCAGACATACGCGCAATAGCTCGAGGGTGGCCGCTTCGTCACCCTGCACTTTTTTTCTTTCAAGTGGATAAGTTTATGCAGTCGATTGTTGTTGTTTTGAGTCCGATTTACTTTTCAATCGCTCTACTTACAGGAGTATGGCCTGTGGCTTTTGTAATCTTTGCGTGGTGGTTTGTGAGTAGGTTGATTAAAATGTACCCTCATCTGTCTCGGAATCCTCGCCATATTACTCTTCTTCCGGGATTTGTCCTATACTCTTTCCTCACGGGATTTCTTAAAATCTACGCCTTTTTTACTCTCAATACGCAAGGATGGATCACTCGCTGGGATAAGTCCCGTCTTCCTCAACTGCGATTTTTGAGTAGGGCTCCAGCATATGTAGCAACATGCGCTACTATTATTTTTCTAGCACTTGGAATTTACTATTACAAAGAAATAACACTTTTCATCCCACGGCAAAAAATGCAACATCTCGTTTCTAAAGCACTACCCCACAGCAGACTCATTGCAGCGGCAGAGCAGGCAACAGTACTTGGTGTTTCTACAGTGAGTCAGAAGAGACTCTTGGTGAATAAATATGTAGTTGATGCGAATGAGTCATTATCGGAAATCTCAAAAAAAACTGGAGTTGATTTTAATAGACTCCTTTTCGCGAATGCGGCAAAAATAACGAATGTTTCGAATATCAAAGCGGGGACAATCATAAACATTCCCGGAGAAGATTTTACACTCAGTTATCAAACCGGATTCGAATATGATTTGCCTGTCTCAACAAGATTATCACTCGCATATTATAAACCTTCAAATACAATTCTCGCCTGGGGGCGGGGGAGTCAAATTACCTTAAAAGGCCTCGCAAAAGCAGGTGGGGGAAACTATTTAAAAGAAGTTTCACCAGGAATTTGGCATTCAGACGCCAACATTTTTATCCATAACGGGGTGAAGCTCACCATCGACAAGGATGAAGTGAAGTGGCTGAAACTCGAAAGCAACCAAAATAAATTTGTATCAATCCTCACGCGGAATACCGACGTCATCATCAATGGTGTTAAAGTTACCTCTTGGGACTCGACAAGAAACGAATACGATACCGATGTCGAAGACGGGAGAAGCTTCATAATGGTCAAAGACGCCGGAAGAATGGACATATTTGATTCTGAGCTTGCATATCTTGGTTTCCCAACATCTCCTGGTATGATGGTTTCTCCCTACGGTGTTTCATGGAAACTCAGTAATTCAAAACTAAAAAATACTATACTCACAGGAGAAGTAATAAACAGCAAGTTCCATGATAATTATTTTGGAGCCTATACCTTTGGCGCAACTGGAATGATTTGGCGAGGCAACGAATTTTACAGCAATATTAAATATGGATTAGATCCTCATGATGACTCAAACGGCTTCATTGTAGAAGGAAATAAAGCATACAGTAATGGCTCGCACGGAATAATTTTCTCTAAACGGTGCATGTACAATATCATTCGGAATAACATTACCTATAACAACAAGCTACATGGAATCATGCTCCACGAGAAGTCTGACTTCAATATCATCGAAAACAATACTATTTCAGGAAATACAAGTGGAATAGCATTATGGCGATCGAGCAATAATGAAGTACGCAACAATGTCCTTGTGAATAACCGTCATGGCATTCGAGCTAATGTAAATTCTGACGAGAACCTCATAGAAGAAAATAGCGTTACTGAAAGCACTCTCTATGGACTCTATTTCTATGATGATGCAAGTAAGAATACAGTACGTCAAAACATCTTCACAAAAAATGACGTCGGAATGTATATCAAATCAGGGGAAAATTCATTTACAAACAACATTCTTTCTGGCAATAGAGTAGCGGTATATTTTCTCGAGGGAGCTCACAAAAATGAGTTGGCGAGGAACGAAATTACAGACAGCAAAAAATACGGAATTTATACAAAAGTATCTAAGAGTTTCTTTAACTTGCTAGGCTATAACGAACTCGAAAGAAA
>JACPMD010000078.1 GCA_016186235.1 Candidatus Roizmanbacteria bacterium
GGAGCAATTGTCTATTTAGATAATGATGAAAAAGGAGTCGCTCCGGTTCTCTTAGAGGACGTGGTAAAAGGCGATCATGAACTCTCAGTCTTCATGCCAGGTTTCTTTAGAAGAACCCAAAAGATTAATATCGATCCGGGATATCAAGTAAACGCAATATTCAAATTAGCAATTGACCAGTCATCGTCTCTCTCTGAAAAAACTCAGAAAAAGACGACAACAACAATTACTCCCGGGAAAGAGGCTACAAGTAGCGCTAAAACTGGCAAAACAACCATTCTTATAAAAGATACGCCAACAGGATTCTTGAGAGTTCGAGAAGAGCCTTCCATAGAAACAACAGAGGAGGCGCAAGTTAAACCTGGAGACGAGTTTGACTTGCTCGATGAGGAAACCGGCTGGTACAAGATTGAGTATGAAAAAGGTAAACAAGGGTGGGTTTACTCGCAGTATGCAGAAAAGCAAGAAGAATAAAGAACTTACTTCTCCTTCCAAATAAATCGATTGTAGAGAATATACGAGTAAGGGATAACAATGAATGCGATAATGAGAATCTTGTAAACGTACCACAGCTGTCTTCCAAAGATATTAGCTGCAAGTTGAATTCCCACCGTCTGAATGAGAATTGATCCCGAAGAGACGAGATTGAATTTAATGAAACTTGAGAGATAGACCGAAACTTTATTCTCGAGTTTTTTATACGAAAAACTCCAAAAATTGTTTAGAACAAAGTTTGAAATAATCGCTGTCTCGGTACTAATGAGTGTTCCCAGCCAAACTGCCGATTTTACCTTCTCGATGAAAAGATAGGATATGCCAAAGTCCACAAAAAAACCAAGAAGGCCGACAATAGCAAATTTTATAAATGAGGAGTGGGTAAATATATAAGTGAAAATATCAAATATGACTTGGCCTGCATTGATTTTTGATTCACCAATCTTTCTGTCAGCGAACTGGATGGGAATTTGTTTCATCCTCGCGCCTTTTTTAATTGCGAAGTCGAGAAGTGCGATTTGGAAGATGTAGCCAGAATAATTTTTTATATGACTTAATGCATCCTTCACAATCCAAGTCTTTATAGCTCTGTATCCTCCGGTCCAATCGTTTATCTCGAGTTTCATAAACCCAAAACGAACAATCAAATTTCCCAGAACGGAAAAAATTTTTCGATGAGGCGCCCACTCTTTTGGAATAGACCCGCCTTTCATATAGCGAGCGCCAATGACAAAATCAGCACCCTTTTCGATTGATCGAAAAAAATGTGGGAGTTCCTTAGGGTCATGTGATAAATCGGCATCCATTTCAAAAAGTAAATAAGGGGAAAATTTTTGGATAGCAAATTGAAATGCATCGGTATATGCCTTACCTAACCCATCCTTATCGACGCTGAGGAGGTGCAGACGAGGATATTTAGATAGTAATTTTCTCACTATTTCGCCTGTTTTATCGGGGGATTCGCTATCGACAATAAGGATATGGATCTCCCAATTTGACAGATCTTTTACGTGCTTAAATACGAGGGGGATAAGCCTTTCAACATTACCGGCTTCGTTATAAGTTGGTATCACAATTACTGCTAGTCTCATTACTGTTTCTTTCTAAAATTTTCAATCATTTTTTTCAAACCTTCTTCAAGTAGCACTGTTGGCTCCCAATGTAAAAGTTTTTTTGCTTTTGATATGTCTGGTCTCCTGCGTTGAGGATCGTCTTTCGGAATTTCTTCCTGATAAGTAATGAGGCTAGATGATTGGGTTAATTTTTTTATCACCTGCGCATATTCTAGAACGCTATGCTCTTCTGCACTGCCTAAATTTACAATCTCGCCTTTTGTCTGTGGTTCGAACATGAGCTTCATCAATCCTTCTACCATATCATCAATATAACAAAGAGAACGCGTTTGGTTGCCCTTGCCAAAAATAGTGATTGGCGAGCCGCTCAACGACTGTGATATAAAAGAGACGACCATTCTCATGTCTTCTTTGAGCATTCGAGAACCATACGTATTGAAGATGCGAGCAATTCGTGCATCAACAGATTCTGATCTGACGAAATAGGAAGTTATTGTTTCTCCAAATCGTTTGGCTTCGTCGTAAACAGAACGTGGGCCAGTCGGAGAAACATTTCCATTATATTCTTCTTTTTGAGGATGTTCTTTCGGATCTCCATATACTTCTGAAGTAGAGGCAAAAAGGAATTTCGCATTATTTTTTTTTGCGAGCTTGAGAAGATGCAAGGTGCCTGTGGTATTGGCGAGCATCGTTTCCATAGGAAGAGCATGGTAGCTTATTTTGCTGTGATAGTTTTGAGATGCTGGCGATGCCAAATGAAAATACCCTTCTTTAATGAGTCGATCGCAGAGATGCGATCCAATAAAACCAGCTCCGCCGGTCACAAGAATCTTCATTTCAAGATTGGCTTCCTCCCCACAGAAAAATAGCTAAAACCTGCTTCTTTCATCATTTTTGGCTCATAGATATTTCTCCCGTCAAAAATGAGAGGATATCTCATGAGTTTTTTCACTTTTTTTAGATCTATTTGTTTGAAATCGTTCCATTCGGTTAAAATTACAAGAGCAGATGAATTTCTTACGACTTCGTAGGGAGAAACGTGATAAGTTAGTTGGTCAGCAAAAATTTTTCTCATATTAGCGATTCCGGCAAGGTCATAGACAGATATAGTATATCCGTGTTTGAGTAGTTCCTGAATGACAAAAACTGAAGGAGCATCTCGGATGTCATCGGTGTTTGGTTTAAACGTTAAACCCCAGATAGAAATAGTTTTGTCTCTCGTATGTTTAAGTATTTTATTAAGAAGATTTTTGCGAGATTGTTCATTGACTGATTTAACGCCGTCAAGAAACTGCGTATCAATCCCTAACGTATGACCCATCTTGATGAGCGCTCTTACATCTTTAGGCAGACATGAACCGCCGTATCCTACTCCAGGATCCATAAAGATCCTTCCAATCCGTTTATCCAGGCCAACGGCGTTGAGAACCGTTTCAACGTCTGCACCTGTTTTTTCGCAATAAAAAGAAATGAAGTTTGCAAATGAAATTTTTGTTGCTAACATCGCGTTTGAGGTGTATTTAATGAGTTCGGCAGAGGCCAAGTCGGTAATCACCCGTTTTCCATTGATTGGTCTGTGAAGTTCTGTTAAGGCATCTGTCGCTTTTTTTGAGTCAGAACCAATGATAACTCTATCCGGGTTGAGTGTATCATAAATTGCGTTTCCTTCGCGCAAAAATTCGGGGCAAGAAGCAATAAATACTTCTGCGTTTTTCGGCTTAACTCGAAAGAGCAATGCCTTGAGTTTATTATTTGTTCCCATAGGTACGGTACTCTTACAAGAGACCACAGTTGTTCCTTTCTTCAAATGCTTTCCTATCTTTTCTGCTACTTCAAAAACTGAGTCTAGGCTGGCCTCGCCATTTTTTTTAGAAGGAGTACCGACTGCGATAAAAACGATGTCAGATTCTGGAATTGCGTTTTCATAGTCCAGTGTAAAATGTATACGGTTTTCTTTAAGGTTTTTCTGAAGAAGTTCTTTGAGACCCGGTTCGTAAATGATAGGATCTCCTTTCTTAAGACGCTCTATTTTTTCTTTTGTATGGCCAATGACCCAGACTTTATTTCCAAAATCAGCGAAAACGCAGGCAGTCACCAGTCCTACATATCCGTGACCAATAAAAGTAATAGTCATAAGCAGTTATTATATCTGTTTTTTAATTTCTCTAAGACCCTCTTCAAGTCCTCTCATCTTGTAAAAATTATTTTTCTTGCTCTTTATTTCCGAGTACTGAGACCTTTTTGCCTTTCCTAGAGAGTATTCTTGAAAGGTCGTAGGAAAAATGAGGATTTCATTTAAATCGAATGTTTTGGCAATGAGTTTTGCTGCAGCAAAGGGAGAAAGACTGTTTGGCCCCACGATATGAAAAATTTCGGGACTGTAGTTATT
>JACPMD010000079.1 GCA_016186235.1 Candidatus Roizmanbacteria bacterium
GGAATCAATATATAGAGAATATGTTGAGTATGGAAAGAGACTCAAAAAGTATATTGAAGACGTTTCAGCTTTTATTCAAAAAGCGCTCAATAACAAGAAAAAAATTCTCTTTGAAGGAGCCCACGGAACATTTTTAGACGCGGTTTATGGCACGTATCCTTTTACAACTGCAGTGTATACCATTTCCGGTTCTGTTTTTCCCTATGTTGGAATTGCTCCGCAGAAAATATTCAGCTTAGGAATAGTGAAAGCGTATACAACGCGCGTTGGAAACGGCCCTTTTCCGACAGAGCTCTTAGATAAAACTGGCGAAGAAATCAGAACACTCGGCGGAGAGTTTGGGACAGTATCAAAGAGACCACGGCGTTGCGGTTGGCTTGATTTGTGTTTGCTTCGAACGGCAACTCGCTTATCAGGATTTGATTACCTTGCGTTGACTAAGCTGGATGTTCTTTCAAAATTATCCATGATCAAAGTCTGTACCCACTATGTTTATCAGAATAAAAAACTTACAGAAGTACCCGCATCAATTCATTCTTTTGAACTTTGTAAACCTGTTTATAAATCATTCAAAGGCTGGCAAAAAAACATTTCTAACATTCGAAAATTTTCAGAATTACCAAAGGAAGCAAAAGCCTATATAAAATTCATAGAAAAAAGTCTCAACGTTCCTGTAAGATATGTGTTTGTTGGACCTGAACGAAAACAAACAATAGAAGTATGAAAGAGATTCCATTAGGACTTACCTACGACGATGTTCTTCTTGTCCCGCAACGTTCATATATCGACCATAGAACAGACGTTTCTACAAAAACAAAGCTTACGAGACATCTAGAACTTCAGACGCCGTTTGTTTCTGCAAACATGGATACGGTAACAGAGGCAGAAATGGCGATCGCGCTTGCAAGAGAAGGCGGCATCGGAATCATTCACCGATTTATGTCGATTGAAGAGCAAGTTCATGAGGTCAAGAAAGTAAAAAGACATGTAGGATTTGTATTGGGAAATCCTTATGTGGTTTCTCCTGATGACTTGTTAAGAAAAGTTTGGAAATATGCAAATGAAAGAGACGTCGACGGGTTTGTTGTGGTTGATGAGAAAAACAGGGTAGTGGGGATTTTGAGTAAACGGGACTTTATGTTTGAAACAAATATGCAAAAAAAGGTGAAAGAAATGATGACGCCTTTTAGAAAATTGATCGTTGAAAAAGTTGGAACAACATTTCCGCAGGCTAGAAAGATTTTTCATCAACATAAGATAGAGAAGCTACCTCTTGTAGACGATAACCGACAATTGATGGGTTTGATCACTGCCCGATCGGTACAGAACTTCGAAAAATTTCCTTACTCGACCAAAGATTCGCATGGTCGCTATAGAGTAGGAGCAGCGATTGGGGTCGTGAAAGATTTTATGGAGAGGGCGATGGAACTTATAAAAGCAGGAGTCGATGTTTTAGTCATTGATGTAGCTCATGGACACAACGACGTTGCATTGCGGGCAGTAAGTGAGATTCGAAAAAAATTTAAAGACATTGACCTTATCGGTGGAAACGTCGCAACGGTTGAGGGAACGCTCGATCTTATTGAGAGGGGAGTGGACGCAGTGAAGGTAGGAATAGGGCCGGGTGGACTTTGTACGACACGAGTGGTCGCGGGCGTAGGCGTTCCCCAATTTACGGCAGTGTTAGAATGTGCAGCCGTAGCTCAAAAGAAGAAAATTCCTATCATTGCAGATGGTGGAACAAATTACCCTGGCGATATTGTTAAAGCGCTTGCAGCTGGTGCGTCAACGTGTATGCTTGCAGGGTGGTTTGCGGGAACAGACGAGAGCCCCGGAGGAGTCATTATGAGAAAAGGCATGAAGTACAAAGTGCATCGCGGATCTGCCTCATTTCTCGCTGTAGCAGACAGAAAAATTAAATTAGAAAATTCGAGCGAACAACATTTGAATACCATCGTAGCAGAAGGAGTAGAGGCACTTGTTCCCTATAAAGGAAAAGTTTCAGATGTAATTTACCAACTTCTTGGCGCGTTGCGATCAGGAATGAGTTATTGCAACGCAAAAACAATTCCCGATCTTTGGAAAAACGCTCAATTTATCCGCGTCACCGAAGCAGGATTTCGCGAAAGCAAAGCGCATAATATCGAGGAACTATAACTATTTACTAAGCTAATTTAGCCTGATATAATAGGTTTAAATTTAATCATATGACTAGAGCGCGTAATGAGTTGGCTCATCCAGAAAATGGCGGTCTTCGTGATTTTTTAGGCATTAACCCCCTTCATATATATATTCACGGAGAATCAAAATCTCCACTTCAATATAATTTTATGAAAGGCCTGGTAGGACCGGTTATAGAAAATGATGGCAAATTATATCCAAACGTTGTTCTACAAGTAAATACGATTTTTTTCCCGGTGAATAGATTACAAGAAGTCAGAGGGATGTGGGATTTTAGACGGGAATTTAAAAAAGGAGTGAGTGGTGTAGCGATAACCGATATAAATGAGAAACCAAGCGGAGATCTTACAAGATTCACTTGGGAAACATTGGGAAATGCTTTCACTCAATATGGCCTAGTTGCCTACGGTGATAAAACTTCAGGAAAGCTGCATGGAGTATATGTTATTTCGATGGAAGGAGCACATTCCTATATCGATTTTGATAGTCTTGGAGATGAATCTGGATTCAAAGAAGTAGCCGGTCGACTCGAACATTTAGCCGGAGGTAAAAAAGCGAGCAACTACGAACGGGACTTTACTATGCCATTAGAGCTTTGGCAAAAAACCACTATACCAGATGCAGTAGTTCGCGCCGGTGCCGCATTAAGAGAATTTGATTTGCTTCCGAACATTGAGCTCGAAGAATATGTCAGCGCCAAAAGAGCTAATGAAATACGTCTATTTTTAGAGGTAAGCGGTTTAACCATAGGCAATATCAGCGCCTGGGATCCTTTAATTAACTCAATGCAGATTACAGGATCAGGTTTAGATAAAGGCAATATGACCAGAAGCGATGTTCTTGCCATTCCGCGATTTAATGAATCATTCGATGGTACAATTGCTTGGTTGCCCATCAGCGCCGCATCTACGGTAGATAAATTTCTTAAACTGGTTGGAGTTGATAATCCAAAAGCTATAAAACAATCGGTAGAAGCATTTGATCAGGTATTGGCTTATTTAGCCTCTCTTCTTGTTGCAAGCGGTGACTTACCAAAGCCGGATATGGAAAAGGTACTTAATTTAGTGGCTAACCCTTTTTTTATAAATCAGTTATTAACTTCGCATCAGCCATTACTTAGATCAATGGTACATATCCATCGTCAACCCGTAGAAGTAAAAAAAGGTGTAGCGAATGTTGTTAATGTGAACACCAAATATGTAAATCGAGGGACACATCATTCATCGTGTGGAACACGGCCTTTAGCGATTTATTCCTGTGAAGCATTAATAAGAAGTTTATTAACAGAACCTGAAGTTCCAATGCATATAGGCGTTTTACCCAATCATGGTGTCCAAATTGCAAGTCGTCTTCCTTTAGATGAAACAATTGCCTTACTCAATCCAAACGCGGAAAATGCTAATTTCGGCGCTGTTGCCTCAGTTTAGACTAAATGAGCCTACTTTCAATAATTCTTACCATCCTCGGTCTTTCGCTTTTTGAAATTGTCTCAAGTGTTGATAACGCCATCATTAACGCAGAAGTCTTATCGACGATGCAGAAGTGGGCGAGAGGATGGTTTTTGTTTTGGGGACTCACTTTTGCCGTATTTATAGTGATCCAAAAGTCATTGCCTCGATTGAATCATCCTCGCCATATGGCATTTGATTCTGTTTTGGGCTCGACAGCATTTTTTATTGTTCACGGTTTTCGACAGAATGCCGAGCTTGAAGAACAGAAACTTCTCGATAGAAGTTCAAAAATAAAGTGTTTACACTGAGCCCTTCATTCTTCAGGGGAAACGAAACGAAGTGGCGCAGGTGGGAGTTGTTCAACTCTCAGTTTGCGAGAGTTTTGAGCATTACTGAGGGTTAATCCCGCCATGCGGGAAACCCGAAACTTAGTATAGTGTCAGAGGAGGGATTCGAACCCTCACGCTCCGTAAAGAGCACTAGTTTTTGAGACTAGTTTGTCTACCGGTTCCAACACTCTGACTCTAGATCTTGAAACGTTTTAATTGTAAAGTGCATAATACTAAGAGGAGGGGATTAGGATTAAGTATATCATGTCAAAAGGGCGTTTTGATGATGAGTTATACCTAAAAAGGTATGTCTCAAATACATATTGACAGACGAAAAATTTAGAAGTATGATTGGTTTTGCGGTATGCTCAAATTAGAGGATATCATCAAGATAGAGAATATCATTAAGATTCCTCCTGAAGAGACGCTATCTTCTGCTTTGGCAAAGTTACGAACTTCTCACGATGCTGCATTTGTTGTTAATAGCGATGGTAAGTTCATGGGACTCATCAATCCCTACTTTTGCGTCATAAAATCATCATATCCTACTCACTGTCGAAAGTTGCAAGCCTTTTTATCGAGTCCAAGGTTCATTATCTGCCTGTTTTTGACCAGAGAGAAAAATTTCTGGGGATTATATCTGCAAGGCACCTTCTCTCCCAATTTCGCGACTCAGATTTCTTTAAGACGTCTATAAGAGAACTTCTCAAGAGGAAGAATAGGCCGATCATCACTGCATTTGAAGACGATACAGTTAATACGGCAGTGAATACATTTAGAACTACTAAAGTCTCCAAACTTGTCATTATCGGGAAGGATCTGAAGTTAAAAGGAGTTTTGAGCCATTATGATCTCATTTCTTATCTCGTGAGTCCTAAGCACTCGGAGCATCGTGGGGATAGGGTGGGCAGTACGGTGAACTTTTATCACTTGAAAATTAAGAACTTTTATAAAACCTATGCGCTTACCTTGACGCCGGATCATGCGATGTCCGAAGCTCTTGAACTTATATTGGATAGGAAAATCGGCAGCGTTATCATCGTTGATAAGACAAGACATCCTATAGGAATCGTTACCACCAAGGATTTCTTAAAACTCCTCATAAGGGGAGAAACAGAGAGGAAGATGCAACTTATTGGGAAGAACTTATCAGAGCAAAGCCGCCACATTGTAGGCGGCTTTTTCAATTATCTCTATCGATCGGTGTCAAAAATCCCCAATATCGTCGGAGCCCGCCTCTTTGTTAAAGAAGAGAAGAGGGGAGGACTTTTTAAGGTAGTTCTTGCTTTAATACCTCGAAAAGGAGCTCCTCAGGTTATCAAGCAAGAAGGCAAAAATCTTCTGAAAGTATTGAGAAAGGTTAAAAAGGACTGATACAATATCCTGCATGAGCAAGTTTCTTCTTTCCCTCATATTTCTTCTTGCAATTTTTTTTCGTTTTAACAATCTCAATTGGGATTTGAGATTTCATCTCCACCCCGATGAGCGTTTTTTGACTATGGTTGGCAATGCGATGAAAATTCCCGAAACTTTTTCAGATTATTTAGATCCAAATACCTCAACATTTAATCCTGCAAATGTAGGTTTTAAATTTTATGTCTATGGAGTTTTTCCTGTTATTTTAAATAAGATTGTTGCAGTAATTGCAGGTAACGATGACTATAATGCTTTTACGTTTCAAGGTCGTTTTCTTTCTGCCTTAGCAGATCTTCTCGTAGTTTTTTTGGTTTTCAAAACAGTAGAGCTTTTAGAAAAAAAGTACAAATTGAGACATAAATTTAAGTATTGGGCAGCTTTTTTTTATGCTATAGCCGTACTTCCAATTCAGCTCTCGCATTTTTTTGCCGTTGACACATTCCTTAATCTTTTTATGTTTGCGAGTTTTTACTGTATTTTAAAGTCAAGAGAAACGCTTAGTTCAGAGTTTAAATATATATTATTTTCTGCTGTTTTTTTTGGTCTTGTTATTGCCTCCAAAATCACAGCCTTTTTTATTTTACCTCTTAATTTACTTATTATAGCCTTGTCAACTGGAGACAGGCGTACTAGGTTGTTAGGAATGCTACTATTTTTTTTGACCGTATACGTAACCTTGCGTTTCGCCAATCCATATATGTTTGAAAACAGTAATTTTTTTGACCCGACGCCAAACAAGATTTTTGTCGAAAATCTACAAAGTCTAAAATCTTTGGAGGGTAAAGATATTTGGTACCCTCCCGGAATACAATGGATTAATAAACTACCTGTCATTTTTAGCTTAGTGAATCTTGCTATATTTGGAGTTGGAATTTCTTATTTCGTCTTTATTCTGATTGGCACGTTTTCTATTCTTCGCCTACCGTCGAGAAGACTATTTATTGGAATATTGTTTTGGGTCATCATAGTCTTTTTCTACCAGGCGTCTCGATTTTCTCAAGCGATGCGATATCTTGTTGTTCTTTATCCCTTCTTAGCTATTTTTTCGGCTTATGGAATGCTGAAAGTTAAAAATAATACGTTAAAAGTTATAAGTATAATTTTGCTTCTCATCTGGCCTCTCATGTTTTCCTCGATCTACCTCAACAAACATAGCAGAGTGCAGGCTTCAGAGTGGATCTATCAAAATCTTCCCGGAGGGTCGATCATACTAAGCGAGCACTGGGATGACGCATTACCTTTGTCAATGGATAAGGGAAGGCGCTATACGGTTAAAGAACTACCAGTTTTTGCTCCAGACGACAAAGAGAAATGGAATCAAATGAATAAATTATTAAATCAAGCCGATTACTATGTTCTTTCCTCTAATAGAGGATGGGGGAGCATTCCATCAGTTCCGCAGAAATATCCCGTAATGAGCAAATTCTATAGAGATTTGCTCGATGGAAAAACTCGGTATAAAAAAATAAAAGAACTCA
>JACPMD010000008.1 GCA_016186235.1 Candidatus Roizmanbacteria bacterium
GATCTCCCTAAACTTAAAAAAGGAGATACTATTCATGTATTTACTGATATAGACTGGTTTGTATACACCGTGAAAGAGACGTTTGTCGTTGATCCGGAGAAAGTAGACGTAATTTTCTCTAAAGGTCACCCCGAATTAACACTCTATACATGCACGGGCAGAAATTACACTAAACGCTTCATTATAAAAGCTGAACTTTCTACATAGAACTCTCTGGCTCATTTCTCTTTGAAAATAATCTTATAGTATGATAAAATATTCACCTTAATCTAGGAGTTAGACTTTTGTATTTTACTTTTATATTTTTTATAGGATATGAGTGAATTTACTAGTGACGTTGTTTTACGCATTTTCAAACTGTTCTTTTCCTTAGGAAAGGCTGTTCAAACTCTCGTAGTCTTGCTACTTTTTCTTTTTTTTCAAGTCGGATACATAGCTCTCCTTCTTCTCCACTCAATTATTGAATTCGTTCACCGTCTCATTGATCGAATTCTTGCAATTATATCTGTTAGGACTATCGCGTTTTCTGCCGTTCTTATTTTTCTCATAGCTGGCTCTGTCGTTTATGTTCACTTTATGCTCTCAATCCCCAATCCCAAGACGCTACGAGATTTTACCATTCCTGCGGCCATTCTTATCTACGACCGAAACAATATCCTTCTCTATAGTGCTTACTCTCAAAATGAGCATGATCCGCTACGATTCTCAGATATCCCGCCGATACTTATAAAAGCTGTACTCGCACAGGAAGATAGTCGCTTTTTTAAGCATAAGGGATTTGATCTCGTCCAAAGTCTTTTTTCGAAAAAACCAACTGTAACTCAAAAATTGGCAAAAAATTTCTTTCTTGGTGGAGAAAAAACCTTTGCCAATACCTTAAGAGGAGTTGTAACGACAATACGATTAGAGCAAAGCTTTAGCAAAAATCAAATTCTCGAGATCTATCTCCATACTCGTTCATTTGGGAATGTCGCAAGCGGTGTGCAAGCTGCTGCACAACTCTTTTTCAATAAAAGCGTAAAAGATCTGAGCGACGCAGAGGCGCTCTTCCTTGTATCAGAGCAGATAGAAAATGTTTCAGATAAAGAAAAGGTGGAGAGCCTTGTAGATCGCATGATACAGCTTAAAATGATCCCTCGGAGGCAAAAAGCAGCTATTATGTCCCAATCATACGCAGCACAGCCCCATAGTAGATATAAGAGAGCACCGGTTGTTGTGGAGTCTATTTTGGCAAAGCTCGAGAAAGAATACGGAAAAGAGTATTTACAAAGAAATGGCGCCGTGGTCAAAACAACGATTGATATCACTCTGCAAAATAAAATACAAAGGATGGTCATTGAAAAAACTCAGAGTGCTGTCATTATCGCAGTGAGTCCGATCGATGGAAGCATCTTGGCAATGGTCGGATCAGATCCCTCAAACGGAATTGCAACGAGAATTAGACAAGAAATGTCTATTCCGCTTCGTCTGGTAGCTACACTGTTTGATTATCACGGTAATCCTTTCCAATTTAAAAATACCATTCAAACAGATTCCCGCTTACCAAACAAAGCGGAAGGTCAAACTACTATAGCAGTCCGGCCAACGACTATTGTTGGAATACGGATCGAAAGCAAACAAGCTAATCCGGATGGAATGAATGCTTTGCTTGAGGAAGTCGTCGCACTATCGGAACAAAAGGACAAGACGATTACTAAGGTTACCAATTAATTTATAAAGGAGGTGAAGTAGTATTATGGCAACAAAACAAGCAAAACAAGACATAAAAACGCTTCTTCGACAACCTGAAGTATGGATTGGTTTGGTTACGGCTCTCGTTGTTCTTTTTTTCGCGCTGAAGACTGCTCCAGTTCAGACAATTAAAAACTATATATCTGGTTTGATACCAAAACAAAAGATGGTATCACCGGTGCCTGAAACAGCACCAACAGCTACACCAGCCCCAACTGCCGTAGTAAAAAAGCCTTTGCCAGCAATCAAAACATTAGCAGATACTTCTGGCTCAAACAGGGTAACAGTGCTGAATGGCGACAGCTTTTGGACAATCTCAAAGCGAGTATGCGGAACTGGAGTCTACTTTGAAGCTTTGCAGGAAAGAAACGACTACATGAGTCTACATGCTGGGGATGAAGTCGAGGTCGAATGTCACTATTAATAACGAAATATCGTTTTTGAGATTCTATTTGTAGAGAGGTTATTAAAATGGGTACGAAGTTCTGTTATCGTAAGTCGTTTTTCACGCTGTAGCTTTCGTATTTCCTTAACGCGCTCGACCATTGAAGAATGGTAGAGCCAATATCCGCCTCTGGTTGTTTCTACTATTTCCAAAAGCTTCTGTTGAGTCCAATAACGCAGCGTACTCGGGAGCTCTGAGGTAGTCTTTGCAAGTTCACCAATCCGTAAAAGTTGCGTTTTTCCTATAATAATTGATCCTTTTATTTTTTTTGATCTTGCCTCCGTTACAAAAATTCTTCTCACAATGCCCAAGTAGTATAACGCATCGCTTTATACTTTGTAAAGTGAATTTTCCCTCTTGTCGAAAGTTACAGAAATGATGTTTCAAACAAAATTTACTTTTCTTTCCCAAAATGAAGATTCCCAGTCTGCATCGTATAACCCTATATTAAATTATCTATTCTTATAGTAATTAACATATTTTTAGGAGATATTAACCTTATAGTAAATTACATATTGTTTACTACAGGCTACTTGATAGCCGCCTTAGAACGGGAGGGTTTCACTTACTTGGATTTTTGTACGAAGAAAATTCGCGATTTTTTCGCTTATAAATCTGTCCAACCATACAACAATCACTAATTCGCCTACCAACCCCGTTTAGGGAACAGATAAACGGGCTTCTTAATAAAGTTTTTATCTAAAATTTAGCTTGTCCCATAAGCCTAAACTAAAGGTATAAATCAGCATGTCTTGATTTAGATTGCTAAAATGCTCTAAGTTTAAAATAGGCTGTTAAGGCAATCTAATTTAAAAAATGGGGAGGAACTACGCAGATCCATTAGGCATAAGGAGATTTATTTATATGTTTTATTGTAGAGCTACTATAGTAAAACTCAGCAGGCTGTTTACAAAACAGGAAATCTTTGGAAATTTTCATAGTCTATTTCGTCCGAAAATAAACCCAGATAAATTACTTACAATTGCTAAATTTCTCCTTTGCTCTTTTTTCTTTTTTCGTAGACAAACTTTCTTTTCTCTCAAAGACTACCCTTTTGATTCTTGCTAAGGAACTCTATATTAAACATCCTTATTTTTCGATTAACTATCTGAGCTCTACTATGATTTTTATTCTATCTAGATTACCTATAATATTATTTTTTCAGCTTATTTCTTACTTCTCCATTCTCCCCCACTCTTTTTTTCTCCGCTGAGAAAACTTTTCTAACATGAATAAACAGACATTCGTATTTCCTAAGAGTTTTATGACACGCTTGGAAAAACTTGGCCAGGTAATTATCCTAGAGCGTTTTTTATCTTGCTGTATAACTTATTTGAACTCTCACTCGTTGCCTCCACAATCGACACTGGACTGTTCTACTTTTTTAATCCTCTCTTTACTCACGGCGCTTTTTAACAGCCTTTGATCGCTTTTACCCAGAAAGATAACTGCGCTGTCATACGGACCAATAAACCTCGCAAGAATATTTGATACTCTTTGGCCGTTAACAAATGCCTCAATTGGTTTTGATCGAGGAAAGTCGTAACGAATATTTTTAAATAGATCGCCCCAGGTTGCACCCTCGAGATGAACGTGGACCACATCTCCCACATTTTCGTGTAGATGAGCTTTTTCCTCTTGGATTTCCTCCTTGCTAAGCTCTCTATGCTCCCCTTCTTCGCATGGCTTAACGCTCATGTACTTAGTTTGCAAAAAATCCTGCCGCTTTCCATCGACGTACACCTGAAAACCTGCGTGTATGTGAACCTCCTTAGGCTGTTTAGAGGTTTTTCTTGTAAAAACGAATACAAATCCTAGGAGAATTACTATTCCTATCAACCAGAGTTCTTTTTTCACGACTCCTACAATTCTACCATCTCCTCTCGCATTTTGAAGAAATTCACTTTATTTTCAGCACTACTTTGCCTCGTGGATGCCCTTCTTCCTGATGTTTAAACGCCTCTCTTACCTCATCAAGAGTAAATATTTTATCTATGTGTACTTTCACTTTCCCGCTGTCGACTAATTCAGCTAGACGGCTCAAGTGCTGAGCATTTGTCTGTGTCCCCTGTCCGATTCCTGTAGCACCATACTGCTCACTCAGTTTTTTATCTGGCTGACCAAGCATGGAAACGAGAGTTCCGCCTTTCCTAAGTACCTGAAAAGATCTCTGTGTCGTTTCACCGCCGACAGTATCAAACACAGCGTCAAAATCCTTAAGTAGTTCTTCAAATTTCTCGCTTTTGTAGTCAATCGCTTGGTCTGTGCCTAATCTTTTTACAAACTCCTTATCGTCTGCACTCACCGTTGTTGCTACAAAAGCGCCGTGTGCCTTTGCGATTTGGACTGCCATATGACCAATTCCTCCCGCTCCTCCATGAATAAGAATTTTTTGGCCTTTTTGCAGTTTGATATGCTCTTCGAGTGCCTGAACTGCGCTCGATCCTACGAGTGGCAAGGCTGCCGCTTCGACGAAGTTTACATTCTTTGGTTTGAGCGCTGTGTTTCGAGCGTTTGATGTGGTAAATTCTGCAAAAGAACCAGATCCGCCGTTAAAAACATTAGACGAACCATAGACTTCGTCACCTCGATTAAAATCAGAAACGCCCTTTCCTACTTCTGCAACGACACCGGCAAAATCTCCGCCGACGGTAACCGGAAATTGAAGTGGCATATTTTCTTTATAGAATCCCCTCCTAACTTTCCAATCAAAAGGATTGATACTGACTCCCCGCACTTCGACTAAAACTTGACCCTCACCGACGCGAGGCTGTGTCACGTTCTCTTTAACCTCCAAAACGTCGTACCCTCCGTAGTTGTTGATCTGAACTGCTTTCATATAAGTAATTATGCAACTATCCCTCTGGTTGTTTCATTGTAGTAGTAAAATATGCATATGACAAGACCAAAAAAATATTGGTCTGGCACAGTCACAAAACACAGCAACGCGCTTGATTTAGAAAAAGAAGTATTTACGTGGAATGACCCTAAAAAAATAGCAGCAAGTTTGAAAAACTCTGCTGAACAAAGCACCCGAAGAAAAGCTCCACCCTTTCAATCTGCGATGAGCATGCTCAATTTTTACATCAACCGCGCAGGAAAACATTTAAAACCAGAGAGAAGAAAAATCCTTAATGAAGCAAAAACAGAATTAAGGAAATTGTTCAAAAGAGCCTAGTAATGATATAATTTAGTATGAGTGTCGAAACAGAGCCAGAATTTGAAACAACTATCGAATTAGAGCCAGCTTCTCCAATTGTCTTAGCGATCTATACAAGTCCTGGAATGGGAGAACCGATGGAGTATCACGACTCAATTTTAGCAATTGCGGGTGAAGGACTCGAAGGAGACCGCTATAAAAGAAGAGGTGCATGGTCAGAGGAAAGAACTGGTGTACCAGGAAGAAGACCGGATGATGATCGCCAAGTTACATTTATTTCAAGTGTCGGTATCGAAGAAGCAAATAAAGAACTTGAAGCTCTTGGTAAAGAACCATTCGAGCCGCAATTCACAAGGAGAAACATTGTTGTCTCAATGTCTCCAGAACACTTAAGCGCATTGAACGGTAAAGGATTTATGGTTGGAGACGTCCTTATGGAAGGTACTTACTTATGCACGCCGTGTACAAGACCAGCAATGGTGTCGGGAAGAGGACTCGAAGTTGGGAAAGCTTTTGAGAGAGCATTCCAAGGGCGAGGAGGGTTAGGAGCGCGCATAAAGGATACGAGAATGATTCATGTTGGAGATAAAATCACCATTCTTCCTCAAATAAAGAGGTAGTACTACTCTTTTCTGTATTCTTCCCTATCTTCTTTAGGCTGGCCTTTCTTCATCAATTTTTTATACATTGTTGCTTCTTTTATAAATTCTGGTTTTGGACTTCCATCGGAATTCCTCGTATCAACCCAGTTATATCGTTCTACGAATCGGAGATAAAATCCAAAAGGATCGACCATGCGAAAATCTGGATAATAAAAACGTCTTTTTAGCG
>JACPMD010000086.1 GCA_016186235.1 Candidatus Roizmanbacteria bacterium
AGCGTTATTTATAAAAACTACGATTGAAAAAATCTACCGTCGCCTTAATTACCTCTTCCCTCCCTCTTTTATCATCTTGAAATCCGTGTTGCCCACCTTTTATCGTTGTTAATTTTCCTCCAACCAATCTTGAGTACTTAATGCTATCTTCATAGGGAACATACGTATCTTTATCTCCGTGGACAAATAAAATAGGTCCTGGAAATTTTTTCAATGCTTCATATGGCTTTATAAATCTCACCTCGTTAAATATTTTTATTCCGAATTTAAATCTGCTATTGCCAATCTGTGTATATCCTAGATTCAAGGCACGCTGAAAGGCTTCTTCTCCAAAATATTTCTTCTTCCATTCAGTTTTTGGAACTAAATATTGTGTAAAGTCTAGACTGGGATTCCACAGGACCAAACCATGGACATATTTCTGATTAAACGATGCAAACAGACTTGCCACGCCTCCACCAAAACTTGCACCCAAAAGACCAATTCTCTTATATCCTCGCTTGACCCATTCAAATACCGTTTCTAAATCTACAAGTTCACCGGCAATCGTTATGTCCTCCTGTGTTTCTTTGCTCTCTCCATGTCCGCGAAAATCAAAACGAAAACAATCGATACCTTGTGAGGTTAAAGCTGACGACAATTCCACAAAAATTCCCTCTTCATCTTTGTCAGCTGTAATCCCATGGCAAAGAATTACAATTTTATCGTTCTTTTCTTTTGCCTGATTTAAAATACCAAAGAGCTTTGTGCCGTCTGCTGTATGAAGAATCATTTTCTAATTATAAGAATGTGCGAACCATTTATTTTAGGTTCGCACCTTTTTAAGGTACCAAATTATAATTCTTGAAATTATCGCTCCGCTCTAATTATACGAAACATTTAGCAATGGATAACTGCAAAATAGTATGTATGGCTAAAATTGAAAAAGATGAGAAATTTCTAGGAATTAAAAAGGAAACGATTAAAAAATGGGGTTTGATCGGACTTGTAGCTGTGGGGCTTCTGGGATTAATTTCGTTATTATAACTCTTTCTTCTTTACACAAACTCTTTCTCATAAAGTTTCTACCGCTTGAAGTATTGTATCGGCGATCTTTTTCATATCTTCTTTAGATATCTGTTTTACGTCTGGAACAAACGATGTATCTTCGTGTGTACGCGGAAGAATGTGTACATGGGCATGCGCTATTTCTAACCCATGAGTGACATAGGTAATAAAAAAAGGCGAAAGCGCGATCTTAATTGCCTTAGTCAATTTTAAAACCGCCATCCAATACTCATCAAAGTTTGGAATATCATATACCCATTGGTAATGCTTTTTAGGAATAAGAAGACTATGACCTTTGGTTCTCGGATAAATATCGAGAAATCCAAAAAACTCATCGTCTTCATAGACTTTATAACTCGGAGCTTCTCCTTTGATAATTTTGCAGAAAACACACATTTCCGTAGGATTCATGTTAAAGTGTAATATATCAAACTTCTCTTGACATTAAAATAACAGGAGGTGTATGATAGGGTATGAAGAAATCATTTCTTCATGAGACTGCTCAAAAAATGGTATCGCGAGCTATCCTCGCAGCAGATGAAAGTACTTCCACCATTAAAAAGCGGTTGGCGACGATTGGAATCGAATCTACTCCGGAAGTGAACAGACAATACAGACAACTTCTTTTTACAGCAGACGGCATCGAAAACTATGTAAGTGGTGTAATCTTGTATGACGAAACGATTCGCCAGTCAACCGATGGCAGCATTCCTTTTGCAACGCTTCTTGAAAAAAAAGGTATTGTCCCAGGGATAAAAGTCGATAAAGGCACTGTGGCCGTTTCGACACTTGGCGTTGATAAATTTACTCAAGGACTCGATGGACTCGCAAAAAGACTCGAAGAATACAAAGAATTTGGGGCAAAATTCGCCAAATGGAGAGCAGTTTATACCATAAGCGATGGCTCACCCACCGAAACGATCATAGAAAGAAATGCCCAGGACCTTGCTCTTTACGCTGTTCTCTGCCAAGAGGCTGGCATTGTGCCGATTGTTGAGCCAGAAGTACTCATGGATGGAAATCATTCGATCGATCAAGACAAAGCGGTCAGCGAAAAAGTGCTTAAGACAGTTTTTAACTGGCTCGCCAGCTATGGCGTTGATCCTGAAGGAATAATCCTTAAACCAAATATGATAACTTCGGGAAAAAATCACTCACAGCAAGCATCAATTGAAGAAGTTGCTGAAATAACGGTTCAAGTTCTAAAAAAAACTGTTCCCCACAATGTACCAGGTATTGCGTTTCTCTCCGGCGGTCAAAGCCCAGAACTGGCGACGACTCATTTGAATGAAATAAATAAAATAAGAAAGAAAAACCAATCTGAATATCCTTGGAGAATTACCGCTTCGTACGGAAGAGCTCTGCAAGGTGAAGCATTAGAAGCGTGGTCAGGAAAAAAGGAAAATGTTCAAAAAGCCCAAAAAGTATTTTTAACCAGGGCAGAAAAAGTATATAAGGCGAGTAAGGGCCAGTTGTAATTATGGATAGAAATCTTGCTCTCGAGTTCGTCCGCGTAACAGAAGCAGCGGCAATTTCTTCAGCCGAATGGATTGGGCGAGGCGATAAACACAAAGCCGATCAAGCAGCGGTTGACGCCATGCGTTCTCGTTTAAATCAAATAGAATTCACAGGAACGGTAGTGATTGGTGAAGGGAAAAAGGATGAGGCTCCGGAACTTTATACGGGTGAAAGAGTTGGCAAAGGAAAAAATCCCCATATGGACCTTGCAGTTGATCCTCTCGAATGTACTGACAGCGTCGCTCACGGAAGATATAATGCAATCTCTGTAATCGTCGCCGGAGCAAAAAACTCACTTCTCCACGCGCCTGATACCTATATGGAAAAATTAGCGGTCGGGCCAGAGGCAAAAAATGTTATCGACCTTGACGCTCCGGTGAAAGATACGATTAAAAAAGTCGCAAAAGCTTTGGGAAAAACAGTGAATGAGGTTACTGTTTTGGTGCTCGACCGCGAGAGACATGCCAAGTTAATTAACGATATAAGGAAAGTCGGAGCCAGGGTAAGATTGATTACTGATGGAGATGTTGCCGGAGCAATTGCTCCTTGTCTCTCCGATTCGAATATCGATATCCTTATGGGAATTGGCGCAAGCGCCGAGGCTGTCTTAGCTGCAACTGCGATTAAAATTCTTGGCGGCGAAATACTTTGCAGATTCAAACCGCTCAAAGAATCCCATCTTGAGGAAATTAAAAAAGCCGGAATCAAAAACCTCGAAACCATTTATTCTTCAGAAGGTCTGGTAAAAGGAAAACAGCTTACATTTACTGCAACAGGAGTCATCGAAGGGCCACTTCTTAAAGGAGTGGAATTTAGAAAAGACACTATCGTTACACACTCTATCGTTATTCGTGCAACCTCGGGTACGGTTCGATATATAACCACTCACCATCACTACAGAAGAATTTAGTAGAATCGAAGTATAACCATGAAAAGAATAAAAGTTGGCTTAAATGGTTTTGGTCGTATTGGAAGGGCTTTCACCCGGATTGCGCTTAATCGAAACAGCTTTGACTTTGTTGCTATAAATACACGAAGTACTTCAAACAAAATGATGGCGTATCTTTTGAAGTATGATTCAGTCTATCGAACCTATAACAAAGAAGTGAAAGAAGAGAATGATGGTTTAACTATTGGTGGGCTAAAAATATTAACCTCTCAGTTTGAAGACCCGACACAAATTCCCTGGGATACATACCAAATAGATGTAGTCGTAGACGCAACCGGCGCTTTCAGCAAAAAAGAAGACCTCAAGAAACACATAAGAGGAACGGTAAAAAAAGTCATCCTCACGGCTCCTTCCAAAGACGAAGAAACGCCTCATCTTGTCCTGGGAGTGAATGACAGTTCCTTTGATTTTGCTACCTGCGACGTCGTCTCAAACTGCTCCTGCACTACCAATTGCGCATCGCCTATGTTCAAGATTCTTGATGATAATTTTAAAATCACTTCAGGATTCTTAACGACTTCACACGCGTATACTCATACTCAACCGCTGCTCGACGATACGGGGAAGTCGCCTGATCGATCCCGCGCTGCGGCATTAAATATCGTCCCAACATCAACTGGCGCCGCAAAAGCGGTTATTAAAACGCTTCCCCACCTTGCAGGAAAAATCGACGGGATGGCGGTAAGAGTTCCTGTCCCTACTGTTTCTTTTTCCGATATTTCTGTCGTAGTCGAGAAGTCAACAAGAGTAGAAGAAGTAAATCAAGCATTCAAAAACGCATCCGAGTCAACAATGAAAGGAATCCTCGCATATCAGACTGAAATTCTTGTCTCTTCCGATTATATCGGCTCTCCTTATTCAGTCATATTCGACGCAAATTACACAAAAGTTATTAATGGCATTTTTGTTAAGGTATTCGGATGGTACGACAACGAATGGGGATATTCCACGAGACTCGTCGACTTGGTTGAAAAGATTGCTGATTTCTGCTAAACTAACAGGCTCGTATGTCTAAAATAACCTACATTGATGAGGCCGATATTGAAAATAAGAGAGTTCTTCTCCGAACAGATTTTGATGTTTCCCTGAACCCAAATTACACCATTGCCGATGACGCACGCATCAGAAATAATCTTCCAACCATTCATTTCTTACTAAAACATCATAATCGGCTTATTTGCATTGCCAAACTTGATCGCCCCAAAGGAAGAGAAGTAAAATATTCTATGAGGGTTGTCGTTCAAAGACTGAAACAATATCTTCCTGGCTATAAAATTCGCTTAGTCGAAGACTTTTTAACAGAAGACAAAGCAACTTTCGAAAAGCAGACAGAAAAAGAAATTTTGATTCTAGAAAACATGCGCTACTATGAAGAAAACAAAAAAAATAGCGACGAGTTTGCAAAAAATTTAAGTCTTCTTGCCGATGTATATGTCAATGACGGCTTTGCGATATCTCATCGAAAGGAAGCCTGGGTTGTTGGAGTACCAAAATATCTCCCTTCCTATGGAGGTTTGCTTCTCAAAAAAGAAGTTCAAACCATTTCCAGATCGGTAAGAAAACCTAAAAAACCAGTGGTGGCAATAATCGGTGGCGCAAAAATTGAGACGAAAATAAACTTTATCAATAAGTTAACCGAAATCGCAGATTACGTCTTAGTCGGAGGCGGACTCGCAAATACATTCTTATGCGCCCACGGTTACGAGATTGGCAAAAGTTACTGTCAGCTCGAATATGTCAATATGGCAAGAAAACTTCTTCTTTTAGCTTCGCAAAAAAAGACCGCCGTCATTATTCCTTCGGATGTTGTGATCGGTGATCCTGATAACAGCGAAAACGGAGGAAAAGTGGTAAAAATCGGCCAAATTCCCAAAGGCGCAGTCGCATTAGATATTGGTCCTGAAACGCAGGCAAAATTTGGCTCAATTATCGCAAAAGCCAAGACTATCATCTGGAACGGACCGATTGGATATTTTGAAAACCCAGCGTATCGAAGAGGCACTGACTTTATTTACTATGCGATTTCTGACAATAAAGGAGCGACGACTATTGTTGGCGGAGGCGATACGATTGCTGCAATTTCAAAAAAAGAGTACCTCGATAAAATCACCCACGTCTCAACCGGCGGTGGTGCCATGCTCGAGTTCATCGAAAAAGGGATTCTCCCCGGCATTGAAGCATTGAAGAGATAATCCTAGTCTATAGGAAGTTCAACTACTTTATCAACTTCCTGAGGTGAATTCACCGTGAAGATTTCTCCACTCTTTTTTATAGAAGGCAAGAAACTTTTCCCCACAACATTCTCTCCGTCTATCCAGTACACATCTAGATCCATTCGCGTATTTTTGTTCCAAAACGTTTTGTATTCCCGTTTAGGAAAAATAAAAATCATCCCGTCTACTCCCTGGAGTTTTGATATATTCATCAATCCTAATTCCCACTTTTCTGAAGTATCTGCGACTAAGAGTTTATAGCTTGTCCTGAGCTGAGTCGAAGGATTTGTTTGTACTTTATAGTTAATAATTTTATAGTTTTTAAATCGATCCTCAACCTGAGGCTTTTTAAGAGAAAAGCTCGCTACTAAAGACATAATCAAAAACAAGAAAATGACAATCGGCAAGAATCGTCTCACAATTTATTCTACAATAATTGCTGTTGAAATGGTCTAAATCATTTCGTATAATCGCTTCGACAATGCAAAAAAAATTAATCTTCTTGGCTATCGTTGTCTTACTTCTTTCTGCAGTTTGGTACTCATCCACAAATCCATCACTATCGGTTACTCCACTCACATTAAATGCAGTAACTCTCAAACAACCTTCAGACATTACGACTTACACCATGAACGTCAAATATCCCCAAGTCGATGGAGTCACAGAAAATCGAACAGAGTCGGAACTCAATGAAGCAGTCAAAAGTGTAGTTTTAAAAATAGTTGAGAGCTTCAAAAGTTCAACGAGTCAAAATGTCGACTCTGTTTTTGGTCCGGAAGCCAAAAGTGAATTAATGATCGATTACGAAGTAGGTCGAGCAACGAGCAGGGTTGTATCTATCCAATTTAAAGTTCTGGAAAATTATCCAGGCATGGCTCATCCCAATAACTATAATGTTGTCTTTAATTATGATGTAAGTACCCAAAGCAATATTGCTCTTTCCCAATTATTTAAGCCGGAATCAAATTACCTACAAACTCTCTCCGATATGGCTAAGAAAGATTTGTTAACACAACAAAAAGAGAATCCTGATGCGAGCCTTTTTGTCGACGAAGGAGCCTCCCCAAAAGAAGGAAATCTCCAGCTTTTTATTCTCTCCAAAGATGCTTTAGTTTTGCTCTTTAATCCTGCGACCGTTGCGCCAGATTATTTCGGAACGATGAACGTAAGTATTCCCTATGAAGATTTTAAAGATAGTTTAAGTCCAGATTTTAGTTTCCTTCTTTAATTTCTATCCGACAAAAGTTTTGTAAAGGAAAGTACCCACTACCCCTACCGTGTAAGCAACGGCAAAATAAAATGTGATCGGCAGCTCGCTGAATTTTCTCTTTGCAAAAAAGAGTAAATAAAGGGCGAGCGCCATAACCGAAGCAAATATCCACAAATCTATTCCTATTTTCTCGAAGGCAAGATTGGCAAAAATACCAAGCGCGATGAATAGGCTATTAGGAATTATGAATAACAAGTCTCTTGAGCCTGTAGCCTTTTTTCTAGGCAGATGATATTCCAAAAGCATTAGCGCTACATTCATTAAAACAAAACCGAGATAGTACACATAGTGGCTAAATTCATCATCGTTATAAACTACAATGTCACACAGGGTTTTATTTAGGACTGGCTTTTCACAAAATCTCGCATGTAAATAATTCGTTACTTCGTGATCTCCTGAACCCGCTCCGAAAAAATAGATTCCAGAAATAAGAAGGATATTAAGAATAACAAATAAGGCAGTTTTTTTGAATGGGCTTTCATAGATAATCTGTTGCCTCAATAGATAATAGAGAATAATCGCCATTAACGGAATAGGAAGCATCGCATTAAAATCTAGCCATCTGAGGAAATCGAAAGGTCGTAGATAAGAGGAAGTTGCTGTTGTAAGTCGATTGAGGGAAAGAAGAATAATATTTAGTGAGAGTCCAGTTAAGATAAGATGAATAGCTCTCATATCTGCAATTAGTCAAAAATTGTATCAGGTTGTTTGACAAAATAAAATAGCAAAGCGGGAATTATAGCTAATAGAGCAAATAAAGCCGCTGTATAAAATGTATATACGATTCCAAATAGATCGGCGATTCTTCCGTAGAGGGCAGGGGCTATAAGTAAACCAATGCTTGTAACGAATCCCATAAACGCAGTTGCTTTTTCATACCGTCCATGGTGTTCGGCAGCTTCTATCCCCATTGACGATCTGGCTGGAATGGTCCCTTTTGTCAATACACCCAGAATAACTGAAAAAATTACAATGAGAATGATTGAAGAAACCCCAGTTAAGAGAAAAATAAAGAGAGCCATAAGTAGCTCTGCTACTATAAATACTTTAACGTTTCCAAACCTATCAGCGAGTCTTCCAATAACTGACTTCCCCAAGAGATTACCAATAAAATAGACGCTTGTAAACGCACCTAAAAACGATGCATCTATTTTTTTCTCAAGGAGTAAAAAGGGTAGAAAAATAAATAGCGAGGCGCTTGAGATATTATCCAAAAAGGAGGTAATGGTGGCGAGTATGAATTTTTTATTCTTTAATAAATCCCTGAACTTTACGCCCTTTATGCTATTCTGATTGAACTCTGTTTTTTGTTCTTTTTTTCTCCTTAGGTAAA
>JACPMD010000096.1 GCA_016186235.1 Candidatus Roizmanbacteria bacterium
ATAGACTCGTCAGGCAATCTCCGTTTAATGCAGACAAACTGAGACAAACATCATTTGCGCTAGTTGAAGTGCTCCCAATCATCGAGAAAAGCGAGGTGGAGGTAAAAGATGAAGATCTCGAATGGCAGTTTTTTCGAAGCGGTGGCAAAGGGGGACAAAACGTTAACAAAGTCGCCACCGCAGTACGACTTACTCATAGACCTACAGGTATCACTGTTTCATGTCAGACCGAGAGACAGCAAGGCCAAAACAGAGAAAATGCACTCAAGTTACTTCGCGCAAAACTCTGGCAAATTCAGGAAGAACGAGAGCAGAATCTCGCAGAGTCATTCAAAAAAGTACGTATAGCCTCCTGGGGCAGACAGATACGCTCATATGTATTACATCCTTATAAACTTATCAAGGATCTTCGCACAGATCACGAAGAAAATAACGTGGAAAAAATCCTAGACGGCGACCTCGATGAATTTATCGAAGCTTACTTAAAAAAGATAAGTTAACTAGCTTGTAATTTTTTTACGTTCCTGCTATGCTGAATTACATATGGAAGAACAAACTACAGAGAGTCCTGTAGTACATAATTTAAACGGAAACAACGCGAATACATTTACTTTACCTCGCTTTCTCACGCTTCTTGTTGTCATAGTGGTTTTCGGAGTAGTAACCGGTTTTATTTTTTCTAAATTGCAATCTGCAGGTGGAACAGCTTCTTCTCAAAGTCAAGATAACGTACAAAAAACTGCGGGGATAGCAGGCAAAAAAAATTTTAAGGATAAGGCAGAAGGTGTCTTACAAGAAGGCGGAATTGACGGCGAGGGAAATTTCCATCTCAAAAGACCGGGCGGCGAATCTCAAAATGTCTATCTTACCTCGACCACTGTTGATCTTTCAGAGTACGTTGGAAAAAAGGTACGAGTATGGGGTGAAACCTTTGAGGGTGAAAAGGCCGGATGGTTGATGGATGTTGGGTTGGTTGAGATTCTCCAGTAACATTCCTATGATCGTTTTTGAAAAAGTCAGCAAAAAATTTCCTTTGGGAAACGTTGCTCTCGATGATATATCGTTTACTATCGAGGATAACGAATTTGCTTTTCTTGTTGGTCCGTCGGGAGCAGGAAAAACAACTATCCTCAAACTTCTTTTACGAGAGTATCTTCCTACAAGCGGCGCTATCAAAGTGAACGATTTTACTATCACTCCTAAACATTTTAATCAAGCAGAAAAGTTGCGAAGAGCAATAGGAATGATTTTCCAAGATTTTAAAGTTCTTCCTGAAAAAAATGTCTTTGAAAACACCAGCCTGAGTCTGAAAATTACTGGAACTGACGAAGACTTTATTCAAAAAGAAGTACGACAAGCTCTTGAGCTAGTTGGACTGACAAAAAAGGAACTGGTTTTTCCCTCACAGTTATCTGCTGGGGAACTGCAAAGGGTCGCAATTGCACGGGCGATCGTGGGTGACAGGTCGATTATTCTTGCCGACGAACCTACAGGAAACTTAGACCCAAAGACGTCATGGGAAATAATAAAAATATTCAAGAAGTTAGTAGGAAAAAGAACAGTCATTATTGCGACTCATAATACAGATATCGTCAACAGCCTGCAAAAAAGAGTCATCGTATTAAAAGAGGGAAAACTCATGAAAGATGTTAAAAAAGGGGGGTACGAGGTATGAGAGAGATTCTCACTTCCATACGCAGAACACCATACCAGTCATTTGCTGCTTTTCTTGTTCTCTTTTTTACTCTTTTTTTAGCGATACTCTTTTTCATTTCTCTCAGTTTCTTATACGGACTCCTGGGATACGTAGAAACGCGTCCTCAAGTCACCGCTTATTTCGAAACGAAGACCCAGGAAAATGATATTTTTAAAATTCGCAATGAACTTATCAATTCCGGCAAAGTTCTTTCCATTAAATATGTTTCTAAAAATGAAGCTTTCAAAGTATATAAAGAACTCAACAAAGATAATCCACTTCTTCTGGAAATGGTATCTGCCGATATCCTTCCAGCTTCCTTAGAAATTTACGCAAAAAAACCCACATTTATGAGTGAAATAGCCGAATTTTTAAAAAAACAAAATGGAGTAGATGAGGTCAATTTTCAAAAAGATATCGTTGAAAGGCTCTTGACGCTCACAACGATCTTGCGGAGAACAACAATAGTTTTTTTCCTCTTCCTCATTCTTATGGCAACGGTTGTTCTTTTTACAACGACGTTGTTTAAAATTGCCTTAAAAAAAGATGAAATTGAGCTTCTACGATTGCTTGGGGCGTCTAATTTTTACATCAGAAAACCATTCTTGCTGGAGGGTATATTTTTTGGATTATTAGCATCATTCTTTTCTTTCCTTATTATTCTTGGAGGGATTTTTTACCTGCGTCCCTTTTTAATTTCATATTTAAGAGGGATAAAGGATCTTACGCTACAAGTCCTTTCTCTTCAGTTTACCGTTTGGCCAATGTCGTTGAACTTTCTCCTCCTTGCTCTTGGGTTTACTTCTTTTTTTGGCGTAACAATTGCTCTTATCGCAAGTTACTTAGCTACCGAAAAGTATTTGGCCTAAATTGTATGACTTATGCGAAAAATAGCATTGATATTACTTTTCACTCTCTTTCTTTCTTTTAATTCTTCGTCTTTGTTCGCACAAGATACAAAATCAGATTTAGAAAAGAAAATTAAGGAATACGAACGGAAAATTTCAGAGCTTCGTCAACAAAAAAATACCCTGTCTGCGCAAATTCAGTACATGGATTCGCAGATTAATCTTACCGCTCTAAAAATTGAAGACACGGAAAGAAAAATTGTCTCTACCCAAAAGGAAATAGAACTGTTGACCACGAGAATCGAAGGGCTTGATAATTCGTTAAATTACCTATCAAAACTTCTTTTAAATAGGGTTGTAGAAGGATATAAACACCAATCGGTCTCGCTCTTTGGACTCATTCTTGATAGCGATAACGCAAACGATTTCATAAATCGCTATAAATATTTAAAAAACGCCCAAGAAAATAATCAAAAACTCCTTGTTCAGGTCCAGGCAACAAAACTCAATTTTGAGGAGCAAAAAGAAATCAGAGAAGTTAAGAAAGAAGAGTTGGATGCGTTAGAAAAACAGTTGATTGCGCAAAAAGACGAACTCAATTATC
>JACPMD010000097.1 GCA_016186235.1 Candidatus Roizmanbacteria bacterium
AGATTTACAAGTGAAGAGATTGCCAGAGCTGTATAAAGAGGATTCTCCCACTTTCCTTCTTTATCGCGTTTGGAAAGAAGAAGATCTATTATTTGCTTGACCTTTTTACCCTGATAGAACCGGGAGATAAAATATACAGCCGGATAGATGGAGCAATAGGGAAAGACGTAATTTTCTTTTTCAATTTCCTGTTCAATAAAAGCGTTAAGGTTTGGTAAGGAGATATCCAAGAGCGAAAGAAAATAAGCGATATTACTGTTGACCACCAAGTCTATTCGTTTCCATCCCTTATCCGTGTTTGGCGGAACCAGCCACATGTTATACGGACCGCCTTCTTTCCCCTCAACCGCCGTCAAGAGGATGGTAATTTTGGCCAACGCCTTTCCGTTAAACAAATTCGGATCGTGTTGATAGAGAGCTGCTAGGGCGCAAAAGCTATCATCTAGATCATCAGGATAAGGAGTTTTTTTAGCGTCTTTGGACTCCCTGACCCAGTAATTAAACGACCAGTGTCCGCTTTTTTGCGAAAGCAGAAACAAAGCCGTGTTTTGTTTTATTTTTGTGATGGCCGCGGTTTCCTCAAGCGAGTTCAAACAGGAAAGAACTATATTAGAAGGAACAATCGTATGGGTAGTTGTCGCCCTTGTGAAATCATTTAGTCTCGTCGATGCCAGACTCAAAAAACTGCCGTCTTTTTGCTGCTCTGTAATCAAAAACCTAATCCCCTTGTCAATCAACTTTTGAAATATACGTTGATTTCTCATACTATTTTTTCTTTCCTTTAATCTTTTCCTCCACCTTTTTCTGCACATCCTTTATGCTCTCAAGGTAGGCTTCTTCGACGACGGAAAGCGTTTTGGCTTGGTATTTTTTGTATTCCGCTTCGGCTTTCTTTAGCGCTTCTGTATGGCTGATACTTCCCGCGTCAGTGAGTACTTTCTTGTCAAAGATCTTGATGAGTTTGTCGAGCCGGGCTATCCAGTCTCTCATATACACGGGCGCGTGCTCCATTGCTTTTACTTCCGCCATATCAAAGAAAGCAGAGACGATGTTGTTGAGAATTTTGAGTTCTTTTTCGTCTAAATAATTCTTGGCGACGGCGATGTCTTTTTTACTCACACCCGCGGGTGAAAAACTAAGTAGCCCCATAAACGGCTTACCAGCGTTGGCGCGCATGACAATCATTTCCGCGGCCGTACTGCCGTGAGCGGCGTAGTGCAATTTGTTTTGCACAATCTTGAAAAACTTGATTGACTCCATTGCCTTTGGATCATAGTCAAGACTGGTGGCATAGAGGTCGAGCACCTGGCGATACAGCACTTTCTCGCTGCTGCGAATATCGCGAATGCGGTCAAGAAGCTCTTTCCAATAACTGCCTCCGCCCGCGTTTTTCAGCCGCTCATCGTCCATGGCAAAACCCTTGATGATATACTCCCGTAAGCGAGCAGTCGCCCACTGGCGGAATTTGGTGGCAATCAATGAGCTTATCCGATACCCCAGCGAGATAATCATGTCGAGGTTATAATACTCAACGTTTCGCTCCACGTGGCGTGTGCCCTCGGTTTGAACTGTCAAGATTTTCTTGACAGTTGCCTCCTGCGCAAGTTCACCTTCGTTCAAGATGTTTTTGATGTGCAGACTTATATTTTGCTTGGTAGTACTAAAAAGCTCTGCCAACTGTTGCTGACTTAGCCACACGGTCTCGTTTTCCATCCGCACCGAAATTTTCAGCTGTCCGCCCTCGCCTTGGTAAATGATTATCTGGTTGTTTTTATCCTCGCTGCTAATTCCCCTGTTGATTGACTTTTGAGACATATGTTTAGTGTAAAGGAAATCTGACAGTGAAGGTAGTTCCTTGATTTCGCCGGCTTTTGACTTCAATCGTGCCGTTAAATTCTTTCTCCACAATATCTTTACTGATCGACAGGCCGATACCCGTTCCTTTTCCGACACTTTTGGTAGTGAAAAACGGTTCAAAGATTTTTTTTATATCTTTCCGGAGGATGCCGCAGCCAAAATCAGTGACGGTAAGAATAATTTTGTTATCCTGATTGCCCAGTTTTAAAATTATCCGGCGATTTTTCTTACGATTAATTTTCTCGTAAGCGTCGATGGCGTTCGTGGTCAAATTTGTCACCAATTCGTTAAACCTCAACGGATTGCCGCGTAAGCCGAATTGTTTTTTTGCCAGAAAAGACAATTTAATTTGCGACTTCCGGGTTTTGTAAGCAAGCATCTTTAAGCTCTGATTGATCTCTTTGTTCAAAGAAAAAAATTCTTTTACCTCCTGCCGCTGGATTTGTTTTCTGGCCGACTCCACGTATTGCTCCATTCTTTTTACTCCGCTCAAAGCTCGCCGCGCCATAACTGATTTTTCCCGATCGTTTAACTCCTCCAGATTAAGCATAACCACGTTTAGGGGGTTAACCAGATCATGAAACAAGCCGGCGGCCATTTCGCCAAAATCAGCCAAACGATATAGGTGCAGTATCTTTTCCAGTTGGACCCGCTTCAGCTCCCGCGTCCGCTGTTCCACTTTTATATCTAAAGAGTCCCGCTCTTTTTTGAGATTTTCTTCCGATTCATACACCCGCGCGAGCGCTTTCTCAATCTCCCGATTCGAAAGCCAGGAGATAACCCCTATTATTCCCAAAATTACCATTGTTACAAGGACGGAACCGATCGTGGGTTTTATATCCCACCATTCATAATTTAGCTGCCCCGTGTTTTGGAAATAGGTAAGGAGGAACGTTACAAATGTATGAAATAATACAAGAATCAAAGCAAATCTAGCGTTGATAAGTATTCCAGCTATAGTTATTGACAGCGCTAAGACATATAAAATTAAAAATAGTCCAACAATTAATATGGGAACAAAATCAAATGACGAATGCACCTGATAACCTTTTTTAAAGATGTACACAAACGCACCAGTTAAGGAGAGAAATATAACCCCACGCAAAATTATTCTTAACAAAGACAGCTTTCTTTTTCTCTCATCCATATCCCAGCATTTTACACATGACTAAAGACCAAACAAGTTCTTGTTTGTCAGGTGTTTATTTAATTTGTTATATGTTAAGCTGATGGTTCCCACGGCCACCCCACCACCATCACTGACATTAAAAATGTCATTAGGGCGGTGGCATTCCTGGCCTTTTTGTCTGTAAGAATTTTTTCCATTAATTTTTTCATTATTATCACCTCCTCTCTATATTATGCCTTAACCATATAACCAGTTCCAT
>JACPMD010000098.1 GCA_016186235.1 Candidatus Roizmanbacteria bacterium
GGCAAAAAAAGAAACAGTTCTTGAGATATCGATTTTCGAGTGTTCGTCAACAGAAGGTTTTTTTTTAATGAGTTTGAAGTTAGTTATCAGTGCCTCGGTAAAGTGTGAAAGTTTGATTAGGCTGTTTTCGCGTGCTTTTTCCTCCATAAGAAGAATTATACCTTATCCTTGGATCAGTTTTATTATGTCATTATGTACGAATCCGTTTGAAGCGATGAGTCCATTTGAAAGATTTCGATTTTTTAAAAGCTTTCCATCAATATCCGTTGCTTTCCCTCCTGCCTCTTCGACTAAAAGAATTCCTGGCGCAACATCCCACCACCCACCGCCGATACCTACACGAATATGGCCCTCAAAATAACCTAAAGCGATATAGGCTAAGTATTTAGCATCAAAATCGTCAACAAGGGTTTTATGAGTAGTTTGAATAAGACGTTGATGTCTCTTTACATGCTTTACCATTTCTCTTTCACCATGTTTTGGTTTATACGAAAATAGGACAATTTTCGAATCTCGCAAAAGCTTAGTACCTGACACGGTAATTTTTCTTCCATCAAGGTAAGATCCACCTCCTAAGTAGCTCCAGAAAGTTTGTCTAAGTCCGATAAAGTTTGTGATGCCAACAACTAATCTATGCTTATGTTCTATCGCGATAAGTAAAGCATAGTCATTCGTTCCAGCAGCGAAATTTTGCGTTCCGTCAAGCGGGTCAAGAATCCACGTATAATCGCCGCGCTTATCGAGAAATCCCATTTCCTCGCTCAAAATGTTGTGAGTCGGATGACTCTTTTTTATCAACTCGCATATATAGTTTTCAGCTGCTATATCTGCGTTGGTTGAGAAATCTTTTTGCCCCTTCATTTTATGAATCGTTACTCTATGTTTGAATGCCTTAAGTAGATCTGCGGTTTTATGTGAGATATCAATTGCTTCGTCACATAAGCTTTTATAATTCATGTAGGATTACTCCAAGGCGTTTGTATTCACTCCGGTTTTAAAATCAATTTCCGGAAATTTATGAAGAATTTTGCTTATTTGCTTTTTGAGCGTATTGTATGATTTTTGGGTTTTGCCCTCAAATTTGACCGTTACATAGGGGCCGTTTTGAGATGCTCTTACAATCAAAATCTCCGAAGCCGTATCAATTCTTACCCCGTCAATTTCAACGTACTTTGCTTGAGGATAGAGTTTTTTCATCTCGCCACCAATTTTCTCACTTACTACTTTAAATTTAATACTATCCGGACAGCCAACTTTAATCTCGGGACTCGAGACATACAGTGGTAATTCTGCAACCACCTGTTTTAACGATTTTTTGACCTTTGTCAGAAGGGCTAAAAGTCGTAACGTTGCAATTGCTCCATCGTCGTGGCCATAAAAGTTGTCGACAAAGTAGAAATGACCGGACAGCTCTCCTCCGAAAGGAGCTCGTTCGTCTCTGATTTTTGCCTTGATAAAGGAGTGTCCAGTCATCCACATAACCGGAATTCCACCACTCTCCCTTATTACGTCATCAACTTGTTTTGAACAAAGTGTATTGTAGACAATTTTGGAACCGGGAAGCGTTGCTAAGATGTCTTTCGAATATAATGCGACTAATGTATCATTCCACATTAAGTTGCCTTTCTCGTCGACTACTCCAATCCTATCTCCATCTGTATCATAAGAAAAACCTATATCCGCTTTTTCCCTTACTACTCGTTTTGCCAGGCGCTCTTGAACGCCCCGTTCGGTAGGGTCAGGAGTTCCTAAGGGAAAATTACCATCTGGCTTAGTGTTCTGTTCTATCACTTCGCATCCAACTCTTCGTAAAATATCCGGGAGGTAGATTCCAGCAACTCCATTACAAGAATCTACGACAACCTTGAAGTTCTTAATCGGATCAATTCTGCGCTTCAAATCTTCGATGTATATATTTTTAATATCTTTTTTTACATGTTTCCCGACTGACCCTCTTTTTAAAAATTTTCCCGAATTCACTATTTTTTTAAAATCAATAATGTCTTCTGTAAGCATCGTCTCAGAATAGCCTGTCCCGAATTTAAATCCGTTATACTCTTTAGGGTTATGAGAGGCTGTGATCATAACCATGCCGCGCGTTCTGAAATAGTAACAGGCAAAATAACAAATCTGGGTAAGCGTTAAACCGATGTCGAAAACTGTAATGCCTGCCTTGGTGAGTTCTTTAACCATGATGCCTCTAAAGAGCGGGCTGGAGATTCTGCAGTCGAAGCCTAGTACGCAGTCGTAGATTTTTCGTCGAAGGAGCCAGGTTGCATAGGCTCGTCCCAAAGTAGCAACTGTTTCTTTATTTAATTCCGGCCCGACTAGTCCTCTTAAATCGTATCCTCTAAAGATGTGGTCTGGCACTTTAGACATATGATGGTTTATACTGATGCGAGAAGTATATCATACGAAATGGCAGGCTAATATGTCAAGAGATTCTTTTATTGAATACGGGTTTTTTCCGGTTTTTTCCTTCATTTCGACCCGCATGAATGCTTCGTACAATTCTATGAGGTTTATTTTACTCCAGTGGCTCGCTTGACTTTTCAATTTCCATACTTGCCATTGTTGAATCGTATTCGGAAGAGCGTTTTCTTTAGCAAGGATAAGATTTCGAACGTGTCTTTGCAGCATTAAAAAAATAAAGTGCTCGTCTTGGGACTGCGACACTTTGGCCAGTAATTCCAGAAAAACTACCTTATTCTTTGGGTAAAAACTGTCTAGGAGTTTGAAGATATTGGCGCTAAGTTTAAACTCTTTCACCGAGCCTACCCGCGAAAAGGGAAGATTTCTTGCCGACTCATCTTCCCAGTCGAAAAGCTCGATGTCTTTACTATCGTGAATTTCTTTGAGAAGAGAAGTCGTTCGAACATCTTTCTTGTTCACTTTTTTTCTCAAAAGCTCCGTAAAAAAAATGCTTTTTCTGGTAAACAGATCCATAGATTGACCTTGCCATTTTACTATCTCGCCGATAAGAGAAGACGGCATAAATTTGATGGAATAGTTTTTCTTGGAAAAATCTTGTTTGAGGCTTTGAAGATACTTACGTGAAGCAACTGTGTCTTCCCCACAGATAATGGTAAGCATGTTCTTTATTATAGTCTTTCTCTTGTTTTGTGACAAGTTTTTGTTATGATATGTTAATACTATGGCTCCGTTACCAAAACGAAAACACTCAACGCAGAGGAAAGGCAAAAGAAAGAAGTCTCGATTAATGAGTCTTCCAAAACTAGTCAAATGTCAAAATTGTGGAAAACTAAAGATTCCTCATCGCATTTGTAAGTTTTGCGGAAAGTGAAAATTTGAAAAGATGGATCCTCGTCATCTAAAGCGCATTGAAACGCTGCAAAATTTGTTTGCCTTTAGCTTCAGAAAAGTAAAAACAAATTTGCCCTATCCAGACGATGAAAGAACAAAGGGAATCCTTAAACACATTGAGAAAATTGACCGCTCGATTGAAAAGTTTGCCAAAAGGTATCCATTAGACTTGATCGCCAAAACAGATTTAGCAATTCTTCGTCTAAGCATTTATGAACTCACTTTTGAAAAAAAAATTCCCCAAAAAGTTGTGATAGACGAAGCGATAGAACTGGCTAAAGAATTCTCTGGTGAAAAATCATACGGGTTTATCAACGCAATTTTAGGGAAAGTTTTAGAAAGTTCCACTCATTAACTATGAAAAATCTCAAAGATCTCGAGACAAAAATCGGACTTCACTTTAAAAATCGCGCTCTTTTGGAAAATGCATTTATCCATCGATCCTACTTAAATGAGAATAAACATTTTTATCTCCCGTCAAATGAGAAATTGGAATTTTTAGGCGACAGCGTGCTTTCTCTCATCACATCGTCCTATCTTTATAAACACTATCCGAGCCTTCGGGAAGGTGATTATACCGAAATTAAGGCGGCTGTCGTAAGAACAGAAAGCCTCAGTGAAGCTGCAAAATCCCTAAGGCTTGGTAAATATTTGTATCTCTCAAAGGGGCAAGACCTAGAAAAGGGGAGAGAAAACCAAAATATTCTTGCAGATTGTTTTGAGGCTCTTATCGGTGCTATTTTTCTTGATTTCGGTTTTCAAAAAGCGTACCGGTTTGTGCTGCAATATCTTTATGACGGAAGGCTTGAAGTCATTATCAAAAACAATCTGTATCTCTCACCTAAAAGCAGACTTCAAGAATATAGTCAGTCTGTATATAAGGGTACACCGAGGTATCAAGTCCTTGAGGAAATCGGACCAGAACACCTCAGGATATTTAAAGTTGCCGTTTATATCAATAATAAACTCTCAGGAACTGCGAGCGGGAAATCCAAAAAAGAAGCAGAGGAACTTGCTGCAAAAAAAGCCTTAGAAAAGCTGACGTAATGTGATACAATACGTTTCATGAGTGGGATATTATTTATCATTATGTCCCAATCACTAA
>JACPMD010000101.1 GCA_016186235.1 Candidatus Roizmanbacteria bacterium
CATTGCTTGCTGAAATAAAAAAGCTTTTATGAGTAAATGGCAAATAAAAAAACTATACAATCATGTTATTGAATCGAAAGAAACACACGCTTCTAGTAATCTTAATGGCACAACCGTCTTGAGTGTAACTAACGATAAAGGGTTCGAATTATCTGAAAATAAGACAAGCGCTGATTTGAGTAAATATAAAGTAGTTAAAGAAAATTATTTCGCATACAACCCTTATCGTATAAACGTTGGCTCAATTGCTCTGTCTCGAGACGGACAAAAAGGAATAGTTAGTCCCGCTTATGTTGTTTTTTATACGACGGAAGATTTAGACCCAGAATACCTTTTTTTATTTTTGAAAAGCGATGTTGGATTATTTCATATAAGACAAGGCGGTAAAGGTTCTGTACGGTCCTCATTAAGTTTTGAAAAACTACAAGAAATTGAAATGCCCCTTCCCCCGCTTCAAGAGCAAAAAAGAATCGTGGTTAGGATTAAAGATATTGAGAGGAAGATACAAAAAGCTCAGGATGTAAAAGAGCGTGCTTCGTTAATGGTTGATAATTTGTTGCTGTCAATATCTACAAAAGTCTACGATGAGCTTGCAAAGAACGGAACAACAAATTTAGAAGAATTAACTATCCAAATTACCGATGGAACACATGTAACGCCGAGCTATAGGGAATCTGGCACCCCATTTATATCTGTTAAAGATATCACTTCAGGGCTTATTGATTTCTCAAATACAAGATTTATAAGTGAACATGAGCACAAAGAGTTGACTAAAAGGTGCAAGCCAGAAAAGGACGATATCCTATTGACAAAAGTCGGTACCATAGGATACGCAAAGGTTATTGATGTAGATAAAGAGTTTAGTATCTTTGTAAGCCTTGCTTTAATTAAAACAAAAAAGGACAAATTACTACCAAAATTTTTGGAGTATATGCTTAACTCGACAAGACTTCGTCAGCTTGCTTTGGAAAAAACTAGGGGTATCGGTAATAAAAATTTGGTACTTAAATTCATTAAAGAATTCCCTATTCCTAATGCTTCACTTGACGAGCAGAAATCCGTTATTAAAAAATTGGATGCGACTAGAGAAAAAACTAATAATCTTTTATCAGAATACAGTCTATCGCGAAAGGTCATAACCGCTATTAAGCCGTCTATCTTGGCGAAGGCTTTTAGTGGCAAGTTATAGATTTTGAAAATAATTTATTAAGGATTTATAAACTCTACGGCCTCACGCCGGAGGAGATTAAAATTATAGAAGCGTAAAAAATAAAAACTCGTATGCATTATCTAAGGAACATTCATGGATATGGAAATTTCTTGGCTAGAAACAATTAGTAAGATTCGATCGTTATTTCGAATATACAGCATTTACGACGTTGCTTGTTCCCTGTTTGCATCTTCGCTTTGGTTGCCAAATAATGGAAGTGGTGTTAAACATCTGCTGCTTGTATCCATTTTCGCCTCCTTAAAACCTGGGGAATTTAACTCTGAAAATAGGATTAAAAACTATGAACAATTTAAATCTTTTTGTGAACAGCTTTATAGATTGACACCGAGTTTTCCTTCAATGGAAGACTATATTCCAAATTTTGATTGGGGCACGGTTAAATTTCACCATAACAAAGTAAATTATAAAATATTTTACGGAACAGAAATAAGCCATATATATGACTTTCTAATGGCTTTCCAGCTTGTTTATGTTTCTTTTGATATAGAATACAAGGCTTTGTCAGGTCGGTCGCCAAGCACAGAATTAAGACAGTGTTTATCCATTCAAAACAAGATAATCGGGCACATCGACAGTCAACCTCCCGAAGAAAAAATGGCTAAGATATCTTTAGGCCATATCGAAATTGCACCAAAGAAATTTTGGACTCAAGCACTTCGTATGTTCGACACATTGAGTAATACAGACTACAGCAATTTATCTGGGAAAGATGATTTTGTCATCCAGTTGGAAACGGTTCCCAAAGAGTCATTAAGCTTTGATGAGTTTGGAAACAAAGCTTTCGAAGGCTCTTTAATACCAGCTTATTTTATAAGTTATGACGGCAGATACCTGCCCATATTACCGAGAAGATATTCAGGAATATTGATAGACAAATGGTCTAATATATTCTCAAAATATGGATCACTCGTAAAAAAGGGAAACTTTGATTATCAAAAGGAGCTATCTTTTCAGGTTGCTAATTATTTGCAACAGCGATTTCATAAAGGAGGATTCTACCCTATTGTTAGCGCTATACAGGACGATGGTAAACCCCATGAACTGACTTTTTCTGGATATGTTCTATCTGAAGATAAACTAGTCTTGTTTTATGTGGTAAAGCCATTTAATACCGAAGAAGGTATCGAAAAAGAGCTTAAAGAGCTTACACCAAAACTAAAGGTAGCATTGAGATTAATTAATAGGGAGCCTGTAACGCTGGGACTGCACATCGAAAGAAAGAATGTTGTTTACGAGCCGACAGTCCCAGACCGAAAATTAAAGATTGAACTTTTTGTTATATTGCCACAAGCAACTAACAAAATGATTAGAATTGCTGGACCAAAAGACTTACCTGGAGATATTACTTTTATTGATCAGTTTCTGGGAATCATGGACGAAATTGATGAACACGACGAACTTTCAGAATTCATTGACTATTTGAGAAGTGTAGAAAACAGAATTAGTGCCCCTATTACTACTTTGTTAGACAAATACGGTTCTTTTAAGGACTCCTCTGGAGTATTAATTCCAGGTGCGAATGAGCCGAACATGATAATGATTGACCTACAATGGGGTACGGATTTTAGATATAAGTCTCTAAAAGACTTTTGGTCCATTTATCCAGAAATAGATTTTATGGATCACCCACGTAGTTGGGGAGTAAAACAAGAAACGCCTAGTAGAGTGAGACTTTCTGCTAGAAGTTATCTCGGTTGCGCTATTCACTTAAAAATATTAGATACTCATATTTTTCTTACCTCACCCTTAGACGAACAAGAGTACATTCAAGGTTCTATTTCTAACTTGTTAATGGAATGTCTAGAAGATTACATGTCTAGGTTTCAGAACATATTGCAAAAACACATCTTTTTCCAGACGTTTGCCGAGCTCGAAATTATCATTCTCCCAGACACCTTGTTAAAAGAAGATAAATTCAAACATCTATTGCATTTAGATCCAAGCGATAAATATTGGAAAAGTGATACTGGATATCCCAAACCGGCTTGTCCTGGAATCAGACTTGTATTTAATCATGAGAAGCTACTGGAGATCTTCAAGGATTCTACAAAAAACGATGTAGAAGTTGAGTTATTGATTGAGGTGATAACTCAATTAAATAAGTTTAGCCCCGATCCAAGTTTGGCTATGTATGTTTCAGAACTTGAAAAAATAAAAGATGCACGTCCAAGATTTAAGACGATTTATATGTTTAAAGGCGTAGCCTTCCCTGAATTTATTAAACCTGAAATACCAACTTTACATGATCACAAGCTTTCAAGGAAAACTGAAGCTGAAATAGCACTAAATCACGGGATAAAGCCAGGGAAATATAAACTCGATAAAGCCAAAAAGATAATGAACGATCTTAGAAAAGAAATGGTGAAAGAAATTGATAGAGAAGTAGCTCTGTATTCTTATGACGAGAATATTAAATATCTGATCACAAGAATCGATGCGTTGATAAATGATTTTGTGGTTGAAAAGTTGAGACTTGAGGAATCACTTAAACATGAAGTTGATTTTGTTCGAGAAGAACAATATTCTGAAGCTCACGAAAAGTTTACTTCACAACACAAAGACTATCGCTATCTTATTGAAAAATTTGTCCAAATTACTCCAGAGGGTACAAAAAGATTGGATGATAGATCATTTCGTTATCTTGTTGCTTTGGTAGACAAGATATCTGAAATATATAGTGCGAGTGACAATCTAAACTACGAAATTTATTCTGTTGGTTTAACTATCGATCGAGATTTTTTATTTCAAGTTAAGTATAAAGACGATTTAGATTCGATGCAGAAAAAGTATGGCCTTGGTCAGGCCAGGATTGAGCTAGGGTCAGACGGAAATCAATCCGATAGAGTTGATTCTAGTATCCCCATTGAAGATCACCTAACACAGCTTGATGTGGCGTTTAAGAAAGATTTCGGATTTGGTGTGAGGAATATGGTCAACTTGCTTCAGGTTTTGTCTATGTGGCCAGGTTATATGAAGGGGGTAAAAGAGGCTACATATTATTCAGCAACCAAAGAAGAAATCGGGAAAGCTGCTGAAACAGCAATCAAAGGTTACGACCTGTTAGAA
>JACPMD010000087.1 GCA_016186235.1 Candidatus Roizmanbacteria bacterium
CAAGTTCTTAAAGCGATTCAAGAAACCAAGAAGAGACTCAATATTGATATAAGTTTGGAACGAAAACGATCAAATAGACATAGGATTGTTAGTTCCACGAAAATTCTCAAAAAAATAAGCCAAGAAGTCCAAAAACTCTGCAAAAAATTTCCTATAAAAAAAGTCTATTAAAGCAGCCTCCTTTTTCTAATATTCTATAATACTACTACATGCCGTATCCACTTATTATCTCTAATGCTCTTATGGTGATGTTTTTTGCCTGGAAATTTACCAAGCTCCCACCCCAAATACCAATCTTCTACTCTAAACCTACAGGTGAAGATCAGTTGGCAGATGTGTGGATGTTGATTATTTTCCCCATCATTCTCAATGCGCTTTTTTTCTTTAATATCTTCATCTATCGCAAATTCTTCACCGAACATGCTATTGTGAAAAAAATTATTCATTACTTTAATCTTTTCTTGACCATAAGCATAACGGCTATCTTTATCAAAATTGTTACGTTGGTAAGCTAATTATGAATAACTTAATGGCCTTCGTTATCACGCTTTTCCTCTCTGTAATTTTCACTGCTCCCACAATTTATCTTGCCAAAAAATTTCATATTGTCACCGACAAAAAAAAGCGTACTCATCCTGCACATACACATACTGGCGTGGTTCCAAGAGGTGGGGGCGCTCCTATCTTTTTAGCCATTCTTATTAGTACATTACTATTTCTCCCGATGAATAAACTCTTGTTCGGAATTCTGATTGCGTGTCTCTTGTTGGTGATAATGGGTTTGTTGGATGATTATTACGATCTTTCACCTTATTTGCGGTTTTTTATAAATCTGTGGATTTCTGCGCTTGTGATTGGATTCGGGCTTGGAATTCCCTATATTTCAAACCCACTAGGTGGAGTGATTCATTTAGACCAATGGAAAATTACTTTTGACCTTTTTGGAACACATTCGATTCTGATTTTAGCAGACATAGTGGGAATTGTTTGGCTTACGTGGATAATGAATATGGTTAACTGGAGCAAAGGGGTTGATGGGCAACTTCCGGGATTCGTCGCTATTACCGCATTTTTTCTTGGATTATTATCTCAGCGATTTTCTGCCCACGACATCAGCGCAAGGAGTGTAGAAATATTTTCTTTTATTGTTGCAGGATCTTTTGTAGGATTTCTTCCCTTTAACTTCTATCCGCAAAAGATTATGCCGGGGTATGGCGGAGGAGCGCTCGCCGGTTTTCTTTTGGGAGTACTCTCGATTCTTTCTTTTGGAAAACTTGGCACCGCCATATTGATACTTGCCATTCCGACGATGGATGCTGTATATACCATACTAAGGAGGCTGAGAAAAAAGCAGTCGCCATTCCGAGCAGACTGGGGTCACTTTCATCATCGACTGCTTGAACTGGGATGGGGAAAAAGAAGAATTGCCGTATTTTATTGGTCTGTGTCTTTTATCTTAGGAGTCTCGAGCCTTTTCTTAAAAGGCTTAGAAAAAATGATCGCTTTCCTCATGATAGCTATACTTCTCCTTATTTTTATGCTCATTATAGAAAAAGTAAAAAAGGTCAGCGTGTGATAAAATTAATAAGTGAAATACTTCATCAAAACCTTCGGCTGTCAACAAAATAAAGCCGATTCAGAACGTATCGCAAGCGCATTTACTCATCGAGGAATGACCCCTGCAAAAGGATATGGTGATGCAGACTACGTTGTAATCAATACCTGCATGGTGAGAAGATCTGCTGAAGACAGAGTCTACGGACTTGTACAAAATTTGGGAAAATTGAAAGCGAAAAAACGCGCAATGAAAATTGTCGTCACCGGTTGCATGGTTGGTCTTGCATTTCGAGATAAAACTGGCAAATATCTGCAATCAATTAGAGAAAGGATGCCTGAGGTTGACGAATTTATGCCGATCGAGGAAGTGGGATTTGACAATCAACCCGTTCGGCAAGACTTCATAAATGCTTGGGTGCCTATTTCAAATGGTTGTAATAACTTCTGCACCTTTTGCGTCGTCCCTTTCACCAGAGGAAGAGAAATCAGCCGTTCTTATGAGGATATTATCGAAGAATGTTTACACCTCAAGTCAAAAGGTTATAAAAATGTCACACTCTTGGGACAAAACGTAAATTCGTATGGAGCCGATCTACTTGTTGGAGAAAATAATATTCAGGTTATGCGAGATTTGGATAAAACATATTTTAGTGAGAAAGCGAACATACATATTTCGAGTCAATCCCTTGGTGACGGGATGAGTCACAAACCAGTATACGTCAAACATCTTGGTCGGTATCGTATTCCCACCCTCTTCCCCTACCTGCTTGAACAAGTTGCAGAGATGGAATTTGAACGAATCGAATTTTTTTCTTCGAATCCTTGGGATTTTTCCGATGAGCTTATTGATATTATCGCTCGAAACAAAAATATTACCCGACTCATTCATCTACCTATACAGTCAGGCGATAATACTGTCTTGAAGCGAATGAATCGCTGGTATACAACAGAGGAATATCTAGAAATCATTAACAAACTGAGAAGAAAAGTTCGCGGGATAAAGTTCTCTACTGATGTTATCGTCGGATTTTGCGGAGAAACCGGTGAAGAATTTCAAAATACAGTCAAATTGGCCAGACTCGTAGGCTATGAAAAAGCCTATATCTCAATGTATTCACAGCGGCCGATGACAGCTGCCACCAAAGTATTCAAAGATGACATTTCTCATGCTGTTAAGAAGAAAAGATGGCAGATTTTAGAAGATTTGATTAATAAACCTCACTTAAAGAGACATCAATAAATATATTTTCCAGCGAATCTGGCGTTGATCCGGAGCTCTTCTATGACTTGCTGATATGTTCTTTCGAGTCCGCTTATCTTATGCTTCCGCTTATCTTATGCTTCCTTAAGAAAGATTCCGCATCGTCTACGTTTTTTATCGCTCCAGTTGGAATTATCATCTTGAGCATTCTGCGGAAGAGAACTGTAGAGTGTCCACCGACTCGCTTCTTGATAGTGTTCCAGTTTTTTTTAAACCACTCATAATTTGTTTCTATTCCATAGCGATTTCGTGAAGTTGCAGCAATGAGATAAAAAAAGTCTGAGAATCTTACTTTCTCAGATAACCCATAATTTAATGCTCTCTCAACAAGCTTTGGATTTTTACTATTACCTAAAGCCATTAGGAGTTTTGCTTTCTCTTCTTGAATAGTGCTTTCTTCAAATAGTTTTCTTATCACTTCGAAATTTTTATCGTCTTTCCAAACTACACCGCTGTAGATTACTCCTCTTAAATCAGGATGCAATTTCTTTGATTGGAGATATGTTTTAAATTTACCGGATATAAAGCTGACAATTTTTTCTTCATCAAATGAAGATAATGACGAGAGAGAAATAGTTCTTAAATGCGTGACATTAATGTCTTCTCCGTTTTTAGGTTCGAGGCCGGTAATTATAATTGCTATGTCAGAAAAAGTAACAATGAGTCTCTTAATTCTGTCTTGCCGGGTAAGTAAATAGATTCCGGCCAATCTGCCAATAAGATACTGCAGAACCTCTACTCTTTTTTCCTCCTTTAAAAAACCATCTATGAAGCTTAATGCTTCTTCCACAGAGAACTGATTGCTCACGGTCAACGAAAACAAGTCATGCACCAAACCAATAATCTCGAGTTCGTTAAGTTTCTTTGAATGTTTACCGAGCAGGTCGAGATGATATTGATCATATTTTGTGATGAAGAAACTCGAATAATCGGAATTCAGATAGAGAAACGGCGACTTCGTCATTCTCCTTTCATGGTGGTTTTTGTTCAATAATAAAGGCTCGTAGGAGTTACCAGAAAATTTGGCGATAAGCGGAACAATCCATTTATTATGGTCCTTATAATCAAGATAAAAGAATCTTTTCTGCCTCATGAGAATAGTGTTTTTGTCTCTTTTAACATTTACGAGCGGAAAACCCTTCTGCATAATAAATCTCTTCATTATCTCCTTAATCGGTTTGTTGGACGCGAGTTGAAGCGATTCCCACAAATCGTTTGCCTGAGCATTAGCATATTGATACTTGTGAATATAAAGTCTCAGTCCTTCTCTATATTTTTTAAACTCAAGGTATTCGTCGATCATTCGCAGGATGCTTCCGCCTTTTTCGTAGGCGATCTCGTCAAAAAGTTCGTCTATTTCGTCGGGGTTCAGAACTTTTGCATGGATTGCTCTAGTTGATTTTAATCCGTCTAAAGACATTGCACCAAAAACAGCATACGTCAAGTAATCTGTCCATACATTCCACTCTGGCCAAAAATTATCAAGCGATTTATACGCCATATATGTGGCAAAACTTTCATTGAGCCACAGATCGTCCCACCACTTCATCGTCACCAAATTACCAAACCATTGATGTACTAGTTCATGCGCTACCACCTCTGCAACACGCTGCATAGTGGCCCGAGAGCTCAATCCTGAATAGAGGAGTAAAGCATTTTCACGAAATGTTATTGCCCCCCAGTTCTCCATGGCGCCTGAAGCGAAATCCGGTACCGCAATCAAATCAAGTTTCTTGAGAGGATATGCATAATCAAAATATTCTTCATAGAATTTAAGAAATTTTTTAGTGAAGAATCTAAAGATGGATAAAGTTGCTTAAGTATATTTCCTGCTTTTTCACTCATTGCATTTTTATAAGAAGAAATGGGATAATAATATTTTTGATTATAAGGATTAAAATTTAAAGATTTTACCCAGTTTATGAATTTATTTTTCACTGACTCTGGAAATTTTAAATAAATAACATCAATACCCATGTGTTTATTAATAACTTATTTTATTTAAAATTTGCGAAATTGAGCTAAAATAATTATATATTATTTATTTGTAATATACCTCATTTTATTAATGCTTTATTGTAACAAAATCTTCTTCACGATAAACTGAAAACATAGCATCACCATTCTTAGTTCCATGAACTGGGCAAGGATCAGTGTCTCTTGCTTGCTTTAAAGTAATAATATTGTTAAGTGTAATACCATTAGTTTTATACTCATCAAGAACAGGATTAGTCATATGTGAAAATACTGAATCAAAAATTTGGTTTTTTATTCCAAAATGTTTTAATCCAATATCAAAATTATGGATATCTCTAGAAGCTATTCCCAATTGCTCTCCAGCCCTTACAGTCACTCCTTGTTTAATATTTGAAGCTGGAGTGACGTGAAAGAAAATAAATTTCCATCCTCTTGCAGCATTAGAAGTAGTAATAATTTGTTTGCCAGGTGGCGAATCTTTTATCTCAGAAATTTTTCCATCAAATGGTGCGAAAATTTGGATCTTATCAGTGCCTATTAAAAAAGGTAGAGGTTCAATGTAATGTTTCATTGATCGCAATGTTTCTTTCTCTTTCTCAATGTTTAAACCACTATAATCATGTCCAACACAGCTCCTAAATTTAGAAATTCTCTGAATCTGTGATAAATTAATGGGGTTAGCAACAATAAATTTGTTATCATCAGAAAAAGTTGACTTTTCTTCTATAGGGGTGCAACTTACAAGTAAAACAAGAAAAATAAATACAGACAATTTACAAATTATACTTACTATTTTAATTTTCATTATTCATCTCTCATATATTTTTGCATTATCTGTAAATCCAATTACTTGCGAAGAAGTTTTTCCAGGAAAAGTCTCAAACTTAATTTTTCTATCTTCTAACATTTGTACTACTACAGTTCCAGCT
>JACPMD010000108.1 GCA_016186235.1 Candidatus Roizmanbacteria bacterium
ATAATTTTTTTGTTTTTATCGACACTACTCCTAGCATCTCGAGCAACACCTGATTATTAACAATCGACTGCATAAAAAACTTTGTATCCTCTTTAACGAGCGAAACCACAATCCTTTTTGTCACTTTTTCTACATCATTCAAAATTTGCTCAACAAATCGATATTTTTGATTCAATCTTTTACCTACTAGATTAATCATTTCTGCTGTAGATTCTCTTGGTCTTCCAGAATCAATCAAATATAGTCTGTCCTCGATGTTTTTGGTAATTTTAAAATTCAACGATGAGATATTCTTCAAAAATTCAAATTCTTTCCGAAAATAGATCAACCCTCCGAAACAAGATGCAGAAACATCAAGACCTGAAGGAATTTTGTGAAAATGCTTCTCAATTTCATATGCAAGGTTATTTATTTTTTCTTTTTCAAATTCTTTTCCGGTATAAAATTCCAAAAATGCTGCAGCTGTTGCTACCGATAGAGCAGCAGAGGAGCCTAATCCTCTTGCTAAAGGAACCGCAGATTTTATCATACAGCTAAATTTTTTATCATGAAAGTGGTCTTTTTGCTTCTTCAAGTAACTCCTTACTTTATCTGAAATAAGGGAAATTTCTTTCGAAGTATTTATTTTTTTGCTCGATCCCTCATGTTCGGTAATGGAGCATGTCAATCGAAGGTCAATTGCCGAAACTAAGGCTGGTTTACTATATACAGCTGCATGCTCGCCTGAAAGAATGACTTTAGCAGGAGCGCTATAACTAACTATTGTATTTGAGGTTTTATGTTTCATGTTTTACGTTTTACTCTTACGTAGGTTTAAACTTTATTCCATATACCAAAACATCCTCAGCTCCTCCCTCTCGGACTTTGCGAAGAATGGCGACAACTTTTCTTCCTATTTTTAAATCATCTTTATCATAATCTACTAATTGAGCTGTGGCTTTTTGATGGTTTTCTAACTCAACGATAACGATAGGATAGGGAGCGAATTTTTTAAACTCTGGTCCGGCTGCGTAAATAATCGACCAGGTTAGAATTTTTCCTTTCTTTCCCAGAATACTCCTGATTTCCTTTTGCCTTCTCCAGATTTTTACCGGGCTTATCATATAGTTAGTTGCCCAAAATCGTAACAACAGCGGTTCCGCCGCTCCCGCCTACATTATGGGCGAGTCCACATTTGGCATTTTTAACCTGTCTGTTGACGGCTTGGTTTGTGAGTTGCAAAAAAACCTCTCCGATTTGTTTTATGCCTGTTGCTCCAACCGGATGACCTGAAGCTTTTAATCCTCCTGACGTATTCACAATAAGATCATTGCCTGAGCCATACATTGTTACTCGTTCTTTCGCTTTTTTTCCGCCGCTTCCTTTTTTCCAAAAGCCGAGATCCTCCATGGCAAAAATTTCAGCTATGGAAAAACAGTCATGGACCTCGGCGACTTTCATATCTTTTGGCCTCAATTTAGAATGATTAAAGGCTTTTTCTGCAGCTATTCTCGTTGCAAAAATTTCATCGAGACTTTTTCTTCCTTTGAGAGAAATGGTATCTGTTGCTACCTCAGAAGCCAACACAGCTGCCTTATGGTTTGCTTTTGCAATGAGTAATTTATCTGAGGAAAGGATGATGGCAGAAGCTCCATCTGAGATTGGTGAACAGTCTAAAACCTTAAGAGGTGATGCAATGTAGGCGCTTCGTAATATTTGATCTACAGTAATTTTTTTTCTAAAGTGGGCTTTATCATTGAGGCTTCCGTGATAATGATTTTTATAGGAAATATGAGCTAGATGTTCTTCTGTATATTTGTATTTTTCCAAATATACCTGCGCCATCATCGCATAGAGACCAGGGAATGTTAGCCCTGCTTCCTGCTCTTCGCCAGAGGCGGCAGATGCCAAAGCGTTCGTTGTCTCTTCAGGCGAATAATCGGTCATTTTTTCTGCGCCTACGACCAGTACGGTTTTTGCAGGGTGCGATTCTAGATAGTTTTTTGCAAGGTGAAATGCGACTCCGCCTGAGGCGCAAGCCGCCTCAACTCTGAAGATGGGAATATGGACTCCAAGTATTTCTGCTATTTTTGACGGAGCATGTAGATTATTTTCAAGAACGCCAGCGAGCATATTGGCAAAAAAAATTGCGTCAATCTCTCGTTTGTCCATAAAGGAATTGTTCAATACTCCGTCTACAGATTCCTCTATCAGATCGCTAAAAGACTTTTCCCAAAGTTCGCCAAATTGTGTTGTGTAATACCCTATGACAGATGTCATTTAGATCATGTGCATAAATTTCAAATAGGTGGGGTAAGTGATGTAGTTTTTATCCTGCAAAAAATTATTGAATGGTCGTTTCTTTTTCGCAAGGTGTTCTGTTACTTTAAATATAAAGCCATCTGAACCGGCTCCCGAACCATACGATGCAAAGAATATAAGATCTCCTTTTTTCGCCACTTCTAAAACCGAAACTAATCCCATTAAAGCAGAAGCAGCATATGAGTTGCCTAAATATTTGACAATAAGGGACTTTTCTATCTGTTTTTCTTTAAAACCTAGTGTCCTTGCTATTTCTACAGGAAATTTTCCATTCGGCATATGAAACACAGCATGCGCAAAATCTTCAGGTTCGAGTCTATTTTTCTTCAAGAGAATACGAGAAACCTGTTGAATATGATGAAAGTATGAAGGCTTGCCGGTAAACCTTCCGCCGTGCGATGGGTATCGAATTCCTTCTCTTCGCCAAAAATCCGGAGTATCAGACGAGTATGAAGCTTTGTCAATGACTTCAAGAATGACATTATTTTTTCCTAGAAGCAAACTGACCGAGGCCGAAGCGGCGGTATATTCAAGGAGATCATGAGGTTTGGCGTTTGCTTTATCTGAAGCTACCACTAATGCGTACTTTGTAAAATTAGTTTCGACGAGCGATAAGGCTGAAATCATCGCTCCTGTTGCTGCCTTACAAGCAAACTGCGTATCGTATGCAAGATAGTTATGATCTACGCCGAGAAACTCACCTAGTATTGTTGAGGCTGGGTTAACAACATACGGAGGGGTCTCCGATCCAAAAAAAATAGTTTTCAAATCGGAGTCTTTCATCTCTAGATCTTTCAGTGCCATAGATGCGGATTGATACCCCATCGTTAAAGAATCCTCGTCTTCCTCAGACACAGCCTTTTCTTCTACTCCTAAAGAAGCGCGAACATTTTTTGGATCTTTTCCCCATACGTTTGCAATCTCATCGATTCTGATTCGATTGCGAGGAATGTAAAACCCGTAAGAAACAATGCCTGTCATATTTCTCCTTGTCAATTTACCTTCCTAATTTTTTGTGCGCTTTTGCGAGCGAACCCTCTGATAATGAAGCGAGTAACGAGAGTTCTCCAGCCAAAACCGCTCCACCCACAACTTCAGCTAACTCAATCGATGTGTTTACGCCGGTGATTGATCGTGCCTCTTCTTGAGTTTTTAGCCCGGTTCCGCCGCCTACTGTGCCGAGCATAACTGCAGGAAGATATATAGAAATATATAAATCCTCGCTTGGCAGAACTTTCATCGTCGTAATTCCTAAACTTCCTTCAACAACGTGGGCCAAATCCTGACCTGTAGCAGCAAAAAAAGCGGCAACGACATTTGCAAAGTGGGCATTAAAACCAAGCGACCCGCTCATGGCCGATCCGATCATACATTTCGCCAACCATACGTCAAATATCTTTCCTAGCGTTGTCTTTAATACTTCTTTTACAATTCTTGCTGAGATAACTACTTCTGCCCATACTTTGAAACCGCGGTTATTAATAAAGTTCATCCATGCAGCTTTTTTATCAACATCGAAGTTTCCTGCTAAAGAAAGACACTGGAAGCCTGTTTTTTCGGAAATGTAGTCAACCATTTTTTCGGATGCAATTGTCGCCATATTCATTCCCATGGCATCCTGAGTATCAAAGTAAAAGCGAATGAAGGCATAACTGCCTACAGTTCTTATGTCATATTTTTTGAATGAAAGATGCGATGATGTGCTTTCGGCTACTTTGGTAAGCTGTTTTTCATTTCTCTTTAACCATTGATAGAATTCCTCGCTTTTTCTGATAGAGCCTGTATAAAAAACCGGTCCACGTGTCGTTCCAACTCGGTGAGCATTTACCAACGCACCTCCTGATAACGTAATTGCTTTACATCCCCTACTGACTGAGGCGACTAATGCTCCTTCTGTCGTTGCTAGTGGAATATATACAGTCTCATTTTTTACGTTTTCGCCCTTTAGCTCCAATGGTCCTGCTATCCCTACCGGTAAAGAGATTGCTCCGATGAGATTTTCACAATGAATATCCTCCTCCCTGTCTATTAAAACCTTTCTGATGTTTTTTAATTCAACGCGCTGGTCTTTCTCGAGAAGATTTTGTCTTTCCTCAAGGCTTTTCAAATGGCGTAGTGTCATACCTATCTTTTGTCGGTTGTGAAGAGGAAATCATTTCTTTTCTAGCCTTAAATAAACGGCACGCGAAAGATCTTAAAATAATAAAGGAGAAGCGCATAAGGAATAAGTATGCAGAGATAAAGCAGAATAAGGTATATCACCGCATAAAATTGCAGTCTTGTAGAAAATCTTACAGAAAGATAGAAAAGGATGATTTTCCAGGCCAAAACGCTTACTGAAAAGGCGATGAAAAAAATGCTAAACGCCTTACCCAAAAGAGAAGCCGAACGAGGAGGTGGTAAAAAATAATAAAATAAAGAACTTACAATAAACCAAAGCAACGTAGGGAAAAGGCTATAGGATAAGGTGAAGACGAGACTTTTCAAAGAGATATTTTTTTTTGCTGGCTGGGATAAAAAATAGAAAAAGAGAACGGTAAAGAAAAAATTGATGACGAAAAAAATAAAAATTATGTAAGGGGGATAAAAAAACGCCCTCAACTTATGCGCGAACTGAAAGTATAGGAAAACGAGAAGAAAAATAATTCCTACTTGCAACGCGTCTTCCTCGAGGCTTATTCTTCGTAAGGTTTTGTAGGGAGATACTATTAGAAAGGCAAATCTTCGAAATACAATCAGCAAAGAAGTCAAAGCTTCAGCAAATCTATTCCTAAAAACCATACTGGAGAAGCGAAACCAATTTGACAATCAAAGGTCCCAGAAGAATGTAAATGAAAAATGCTAAAAGAAATGATAACGGAACTATATATAAAAATGGCATACTTTTAAGAAAAGAGGTAATCATTTTATAGATATGAGTTATGTGAGCAGGCCCTAAGTCTGCAGGTTCTAGAAAAAAGACCTCATCCATTTTTTGCTGAAGTCTATATTGGAATGTTCTCATATAGTTTCCTGAATGCTTTTCTTGCCCGAAAGAGCAGACTTTCGGTCGCCTTAAATCCTAACGACAATTTTTCGGCAATTTTTGCAACTTTTTCCCCATCTATATATTTAAGTCTTAATATGAGTTGATAATCATTTGGTAACGACTCTAAAACTCTTTTTATTTTGCTTTGTAACTCCTTTCGTTCAATCTCATCGTCGATCAAAATTGTCTTCAATCCTTCTACAAAATAAGAGGGGAGCGAAGAGAAAAGGATTTTTTTTATCTTCTTCTTCCGAATGACGTCGATTACTTTATTTTTCGCAATAGAAAAAAGAAATGTTTTTATCGAACATTGATATCTAAAATCTCTCAAACTCTCTATAAAATCCAGAAAAACATCCTGAGCCAGCTCTTCTGATTCATGATAATTTTGCAGTTTCCGATTAATAAACTGAAAAATTACTTTGTGGTATTTCTTATGCACGAGAATGAGACTTTTTTCGTCTTTGTGGAGAATTCTGTCGATTGTCTTTCTCTCTTCGTCTGTAGTCACTGTTGTATAATACTATTCTATCAAAACGCATGTCGAAAAATCGCGCAAGACTTAAGAAATTAATAGCCCTGATCATTCTTCTTGTATTTGCATATTTTTTAAAAGATTTTGCTGTAACATTCTTCGCTTCTAAACCTCAACAACCTTCATCTTCATTAGAAAAAAGTGCTATTTCCGAAATTCTCATCAAGAATGATAAACAGGAATTCAGTCTCTATAAAAAGGGCGGAAGATGGCTTACAAAAAAGGCGGGCGAGGAATTCCAAGCAGACGAAGAAAAGATCAGTCAAATAATCGAGAGTATTGCCGTACTTAAGAAGGACGAGATTGTTTCAAAAAATAAAAATAAACATGAAGAGTTTGGAATCGGCAACCAGACGATAACTTTAAAATCCGGTGGAAAATCATATGTGATATTCGTAGGAGATTCTGCAGGGATAACGAAAAATTATGTACGAATCGATGATGAAAATGAAGTGTTTGCCGCTACCGGTTTTGATACTGTCTTTGCAGATACGGACTTTCTAGATCTCTCCCTTCATTTGATCAAAGACGAAAACTTCATAACATCGGTAACAACCTATCTTGAAGGGAATACTTTATCGTTGGAAAAAAAGGGAAACGACTGGAAAATCGAAGATAGAACTGCCAAAAAAGACAGGGTTGATTTTTTCCTCAACGACCTAAAAACTTTAAAGGCAAAAGACATCCTCAAAAAACAAGAAAACTATCTGGACGTTAACCCTATACTATCTATAATAATTAAAGAAAATAACAAAGAAAAAAATATTGGATTTTATTCCCAAAACGAAGAAGAATATTTTGTCAGAATCAATCCTTCTTCATATGATTATATTGTTGCCTCAGGTTTCGTGGCTTCGCTAAAAAAAGAGGAAAAAGATTTTTTTGAATAATTAATCTAAAGAAATCTTGTAAATTTTTTCTGCAAACAAGAGGTATGCTGCGTCTTTAAAGACGATAAAGTCTGTAGCTTTCGTTAATATACTCGATTTTATCTGACGTTCATAAGTTCCATTTTTTTCCATCACGTAGATTGCGCCTTTTTGCTTATCCCAGCCGTAAACTTTTTCTACATTCTCGTCTGTAAATATTTTTGTCATGGTAATTGTTTCCTCTGGAAAAGAGGTTTTAAACTCGTCGCGGACTCCACCAGTATACTTAAGAATATGGTCCTTAAATCCAATATATACAGATGAATCAATCGCCAAAGAGGTAGCGCCTTTCAAACTATTTCCCTCGCCCGATTGGATATAGGACGTCTTGCCTGAATATCCACCCTCTGCGACGAGATATTTATATACTTGGTCCTTTCCCTTATCGAGTAGATATATATTGCGATTAAAGGTCCACATGTCAACGATCTCTCCCCACTCCTTATCTTTCTCTATCACCTTCTTGAGTTTATTTGACGAATCTGCTTTATAGACCTCGTCTTTTTCAGTAAAAAACAAAGTGTCATTTTGGTCCGATGCGACTAACGCACTATTTTTTATCTCTTTAGAACTTCTTTTGTCCAAAGATTTTTTGCTGAGAGAAAGAATGTAGATTACACCTCTTTTATTGTCGAGGATTGAAAGATTTTCTCCCTGAAGATAGAATCTCGTCCCTTTCGCTTCTTTTGCATCGATAGTAAGATCGAAAAACTCATCGAATGACTTCTCTTCTTTTTTTGTAATTATGTTCTCCTTGGTTTTAATCAGCTGATTTAATTCCTCTACTTCCTTTTTATTATTATCGCCAAGCTCTTTTTTTAGTATAGAAAGCTCCTCTTTTGCTTCGGCGAGCAAAACCATCGACCTGGATAGATTGAGAAAAGCTACCTCTTCTGCTTGGTCAAGTTTTTGTGTAATAAGTTCTTTCGTAAGGGTAATCCTTTCTCTACTTTTTCCCTCACTTCTCCTTTTATATCCTAATCCAACGCTCCAAACAAGAACAAGAAAAATGACAATAACGGCAACAAATGTTAACCTTTTTCTTTTTCCTGAACGAGAAGCAAGGAGAATAACTGATTGATATCGTTGATCTAAAAAAGATTTTGCCTTTTCTAAAAGAGACGGTCTTACCGGAGCAGGCTCGCGTTCAGAAGTAGTGTATGACTGGTCTGTTTCTAATGAAGCTGCTATAACTGATTCTGGCTTTACAAATAAACATATTAATCCCTGATCATCTCTACTTTTTAACTCCGGCGTGATCTCATCAACGATCTCGTGTGGACTTTTTGCGTCAAAAACGCGCTGTAATTTATCTTCGCCTCCAAAATCTTGGAGAAAATGCCTCGTGGTAAAGATGAATAAATCATCTTTCTCTCTATATCCTGAAGCGCTAGTCTCACCACTAATGAGTTTGGCAAACCGTTTCCCACGGTGGATGTAGATCTCGCCTTCTCCGGTTGTTTTTAGATACAAAGTTTGTTCTTTTAGGTACCCTGACGCTATGGAAATACCGGCTGGAAGATTATATGCTTTTATTTTGTGCGCAATAAAAGATTCAAACTCAGATAGATTTGATATCGTCTCACCTGAAAGGGAATCTTTAAGCAGTTTTACAATCTCTCTTCCACGATCAGAGGATAATCCCTCCTCGACCTCGATAATCAAAAAAAGATTATTTTCACATACAAACCCCGAAAATCCATTTGGTTTCTCTCCACCTAAATAAACGGCAAAATTGGGACTCGTCATGTCTTTATTCTAAATAAGGAGTAATGAAATAAATACAAGCGCTAGTCCTATAATTATTTGTATCAAAGAAATAAGCAAAATGAAACTATTGCTGTCGTTTTCCAGCGTCTTCGTCATTACCTGTGTCTGCTTAAAAATGACAAGCGAATAGATAAGGTAAAGAAAAGAAAAAATAACGGCAAACGTCTTGAAGAAAAGCCCGATGATATTTTGATTTGCAAAAAGGGTAAATAAATCGTCAAAGTTCATATGTATAATTACTTTGGTACTAACTGGTTAATGATTTTTGTCACTTCGGATGGTTTTGGAACGTTGTAAAATTCAATATTTACTTCTGTTCCTGCGGTCTGGACAAAAACATTCCCGTAGTTGAAAACAGACGCAAAAAAACCTCCACTTTTTGCAGTAACATCCTCTACTTTCCCAAGTTGGGCTTCGGTTACTTCTTTGTAAAGTACCGAATGAAAATCGACGTCAATAATTCGTTCATTTGTTATGATCCCAACATTAAAAAACCAGCCCAAAAAGTTAAACCAAATATAGGCAAAGATTACGGCAAACCCGAATACGTTCGCAAAAAAAATTTGGGCAGGATTCAAAACACTCGGCAGGAAAAAATTAAGGATGATTAAGACGATAAGAAATACAATGCTATTGATGATCCAAGGAAGCTGCGTAACAGGATGTGCGCGAAGCACGAGAATTACTTCCTCTCGTGTATGTTGACTTTCAAATCGATACCCGGGTTTTACGCAAAATGCATGTAAAATCTGATGGGAAGTCTTTACTTTATCCATCGAAAACATTATAATACATTTCGCCCTGGTTATTGGAGCGACTTGGTCCCACCCTTTCCCATCCCGAACAAGGAAGTGAAACAGGTCAGCGCCGATGATACTTTCACGCTTAGCGTGAGGGGAAAGTAGGTCATAGCCGGGAAGTTCGAATATTGAATCTTCTATTTCTTCCTTTTTACACGCGCTCGCCAATTTCTCAACCGAAAATGTACTTGTATCAAATTTGCTGGTGACTTCATTTTTTGGCAGAAAGTTAAATGCTTGACTCATATCAAGAATGTTTAATTGAGAGAGTGTATCAAACAACGTGAGAAATGTTGATATTTCGCAAAGCTTTTCTCCGCTCGTGGAATTTTTTTTCCATGTATATAAACAATCGCCCTTTACTAAAAAGAGTGATGCCTCCGCAGATGCAATAGTTTCTGCAAAAACATTCCTATTTTTGATATAGGCGTTTATGGTAGATTCTTTCGAAGAATAGGAACATCTGAGCGGTCCTTGCAGATTAAGTTTTGCCGGAGACGAGGCAGTCAGGTCTTTTTCGTAAACAGATTTTTCATCAGGTGTTGGCGTCAATACAGTCTTTTCCGGCGCAATCGCTGCATTTTGAGAAAGCTTCATAAAAAGTACTACTATTATTACTGCAAGAGGAATAAAAATCACCATTCTTGAGAAAAAATAGAGTACATCTTCGAGCGTGTCTTTTGACATACGTTCAATTAGAATAACGTTTCTCTTTTTTCCTCGGAATCTCCGTTTGAATGAGAAGGAAGTATGTTTGTACCTTTTATCTCAGGAAGCGATTTTCCAACAATACTCTGAAGGTCGCCGCTCATTCCTAATATATTATTAATGATGCTTGAGATATTTTTCTCTTGTTTTGCCCACTTGAGAGTAAACCAACGTTTTTCTTTTTCTAAATCTTCTTTTATCTGTTCATATGCGTCATAAATTGCCTCGATCCTTTGTTTAAATTCTATACCAGTTAAATAATTCCACAAAATCTCTTTCTTTTCTTTTTTGCCAACCATTGAAGTCTTAACAAGGGCTGTTTTAATGAGGGTGTCTCTTAATAACATCGTCAAACCAACAATAGATTCATAATTACAGACGAAGATCTCGCTTTTCATTGCAAAATTCTTGACGCCATCCGGCAATACCTGAGAAATTATGACGGCTATATCTGCTTTTACAACTCTTTGGTCTTGCTTCAGTTTCACTACCCACCCGTCCGTCCAGGCTTTTGCCCGCTTTGATTCCCAAATAATCATTCCGCACGGTTTGCCGAAATCATTGCAGACAATGTGTAAAATATCTGCTCCCCTCACTCCTTTTGGAACCTCTTTAATTTCGTCTGTTGGAAATTCTGCTTTTAACAATCTCTCCAATTCAAGCTCAAGAACCTCGCCTTGCGTCTGTTGGGAACCTTGTTCAAGTTTTCGCTTTAATTCGTTATTCATCTTTAATGCATCTTGAAGCTGCTTCTCTTTTTCCAATATCTTTAATCGATACTCTTCGTCTACTCTCTTTTTTTCCTCAAAGCGAATTTTTTCTTGTTCTACGGCCAATTTTTTTTCAAGTTCGAGTCGAGTCTCCTCTTTTTCAGTTTTAAGTTGACGGATAAACCTGTTCAGTTCAAGAAGCTGTTCTTGCAGCTTTGCATTTTGTCTCTGCAGTTCTTCTGCTTCATTCTCTTTGTCTTTGAGCTGAAAATGCATTTCATTTTTTATTTTTTTTGTAAGCTGATCCCTGATTTCTTCGGCGAGTTTTGTCTTTTCTTCAACAAGTCTTTGGGCAAAATACTTTTGATATTTTTCTCGAATTTGATGCGAGAGTGCTTGAGTCAAGGGAATTGTTTTTCTACAGTTGGGGCAGAT
>JACPMD010000102.1 GCA_016186235.1 Candidatus Roizmanbacteria bacterium
CAATGAACGCATGAACAATCTAAAGCTTTCTCGCAAACCGCTTTTTCAAGAATGCAAAACAATTAACAAGCCAACGCTCGTTGTTTACGGTGAAAATGATGAATATTGTTATGGAGACGTTGCCAAATGCGTAAATATTCTAAAAAAAGAATGCCCAAATAAAAAAATATTTACCTTCAAAATTATCAAAGGCGCCGATCACGGCTTTGACGGGAAAGAAAAAGCACTGGTCCATCTCATAGTAAATTGGTTATGAAGTCTTCATAAGTTTTTCCTCACTTAAATTCCTCTTGACATACCATAAAAACGTGATATATTTGTAATATACATCACAAATTCATGATATGATCTTATGAAAAGAAAACAAATTTTTGAAAAACTCGCGTCGTCCTTTGCGCTTTTGGGAAATCCCTTGCGATTCAATATTTTTCTAAAGATCATAAGCGAAGGGTGTGATTGTAATATTGACACTCAACGTGGATATGAAGGAAACTGCGTAAGCGCAATCATGAAAGACTTAAGAATACCGCAATCAACTGCATCAAGCTATATAAAAGATCTGGAGCGAGCAGGGCTTATCGAATGCAAGAAAAACGGAAAATATCTTTATTGCAGGCCAAAGCGAGAAGCTCTTGTTTTGCTGAAAAGTTTTATCGACAGCAGTTTGTCCCAGTTACGGTATAAATAGCTCTCGACAAGCTTGAAACGTATTTCTTATGAAAGAAATTAGTACGAAAGAGTTAAAAAAACTTCTCGAAAATAAAGAAAAATTTATTCTTCTTGATTGCCGTGGAATAGACTATTATCTATGGGAGCATTTACCAACGTCGTTAAATATACGTTGGAAATATATCCAAGATCAAGCGCCGAAATTAATTCCTGACAAAAAAACTTTAATCATTACTTACTGTGATGGATTTACATGCAATGCAAGCATACGCTGCTATAAAAACCTTGTAAAGCTTGGATACAAAAATATTCTTGAATATTCTGGAGGTATTGCAGATTGGAAGGCATACGGATATGAAACGGTAAAGGATCCAAAATATATAATCGCCGAAAATGTGTATCGTTTCCCAAATCAAACGTACTACGGTGAAGAAGTCAATTCATATCTCATAGAAGAAGATGATTTTATTCTTCTTGTCGACGGACCACAACAGTTGACTGAAGAACACGAAGACTTTATTTCTTATTTCGATAAACCGATAAAAATCTTCTTAAGTCATGGACCGACTGGCGGAGATGTAAAAGAATTACAAAAAAAATATAAAGCCAAAATTTACCTACATAAAAAGGATGCTACTAATGAATGGTTGACAGTCAAACCAGACTTATTGTTCGAGAACCATTTTCAATTCAATAACAATCTGAAAGTTATTCATAGCCCAGGACATAGCCCAGGACATAGCCCAGGCAGTTCTGTTCTTTATGATGCAAAAAATAAAATCCTGTTTACAGGAGACCATATCGAAGGTAACGAAAAGGGAAACATATATGATTTCTTCAATCATCAAGACGGAACTGAGGGAAAGGTAGAATTACGTTTTAAAAGTGCGAAGAAATTAATGCAGTATGACTTCGAAAAAATTCTTCCCTTTCATTACAAAATGATTTTAAAAAATGCCAAAAACGTTTTAAGTACATTCATCAAAAAGTATGAAAATCTCCATCATTAACGGAACAAATAGGATCGGAAACAAAACAATACAAATATCTCTAGTCGCTCAACAATTGGTCGAGAAGTCTGGTTACGAGAGTGTACTGATAACGTTGGACAATTTTAATCAACTTTTCAGGGGAGAATACATCACCCTTAAAAAGGCTAATCGGCTGCAAAAGAAAGACATTGCACACATGATTGAAGCGGATATTTTGATCTTTGTAGTCCCTACCTATCATGGAGGAATTCCTAGTCCTCTCAAGAACTTCCTTGACATTTTGAAAAGCAAAGAGGCTTTTGATAACAAAGTTATTGGGATTATTGGGAGTAGCGATGACAACCGAGATTTAGGAGCTCGGCAAACAGCTCAAATCATTAATGCAATACTCTCATACTACAAACTAAAATCTTTTGTTATTCCCCGAATAAACATAACAAATTTCGACGACATCGATAGAGATAGACTTGTTAATTACATCCAGTATTGTATTAGTTTTCTGAGAATCTATGACCGATCAGAACAAAGCTATCTTGGCGATGCTAGGGGCCATGGCTTTCTTCGTCTTAGCAGACTCGACGGTTAAAATAATTGCAAAATCGCTTGAACCGCTTGCACAGACATATAGCAGATTATTTTTAGCTGGGGTTATTACGGTAATCTTATTTCATAAGAAGATTCGAAGTAAAGCAATCTTCAAAGCAACCAAACATACTCTCAAATGGATTTTTATTACGGGAGGGTTAGGTTTCGGCATAAAAGCCATACTGTTTACTCTCGGGCTTATCCATACGAAACTTTTAAATGTCTCATCAATCGATTCGTTGACTCCTCTCGTGGTCTATCTCTATTCAATCGTCCTTTTTAAGACAAAATTCGATCTTCGGACTTTGGGATTCATAGCGATTTCAATCTACGGAGCATTAATGATAGCGACAAAATCTTTTATTCCAATCATTTCCCAGTATGGGATTGGAGAACTTTTCATAAGCGCCTCAATTTTCATGACAGCTCTTTCAATTGTGGGAAGAAAAATTCTGGGCACTACGTTGAATAATTTTGAAGTAGCGGCGTCAACTTATCTTATTGCCTCTTTACTATTATTTTTACTGACAACTATAGTTGGGGAACGATCAATTTTTGATGGACTTACAACTGAGGCGTTTGTTTTACTTCTTTTTTCCTCTGTTCTTTCTGCCTTTGCAGCGGTTCTTGTTAACTATGCGTTGACAAAATTAGAGGCAACGTTGATAAGTCAAATACTTTTAAGCAAAATCATATTTTCTTTATTGTTAGGATTCATTCTTTTGCGTGAATTACCTCTAAGAATTGAAGTAATAGGGAGCGGAATCATCATCGTCGGCGTCTATCTTGCAAACAGATATAGATTTCTTATCAAGGAGAAAGTACGCTGACCCAAAATCCCTTTTTCATCCAATATATTTCTTTTTTTAAGTTTTCTCGAAATCTTTTATTCAGTTCTGAAATTCTAAAAAGTTTCCCATCTTTTAAAACTTTAGGATCAACAAAACGAGGCTTGCTTTTAATAAATAGAGAATGTTTTGTTTTTCGAAACGTCAGCTTAACGGGTTTAAAAAAGTTTGCCAACTTTTCTTTTATCTTTTGATTTACATGTTTCTTGAGTTTTTTAAGTAGCGACTCATCGTCGGTAAAAAAATCCTTTTTTTCAATTATCTTAAGTCTGAGCGCTTCTCTTAAAATATTTGCAAATGCAATGTAGTAGTATCCTTCCTCAGGCGAATACCACGATAGTTTATTTTGCCGCAAGTACTCTTTTGCGAAAAAGAGAGCGGCCTTTTCATTGGTAAAAACGAATTCTTTATCACAAACTACCAAATAAATAAGAAGATCATCGGGGTCTCCGATTTTTCCCAGCATTCCATTTCTATCCCGCAAAAAATAATCGATTCGATCGGCGCAAAGTTCAGGAACAGGCCTCTCAAGAAGAGTAAATTTTTTCACATCAAGAAAATCTCTAGGGTCGTATCTGTGTTCTTTTAGAATAGTGGCGATTTCTGTATTTAGAATAAACTTCTCGTAGTGCCATTCATGAAATTCGTGGGCCTCGTTTGGAAAAACGAAATCGATTACATGAGAAAAGGCAGTATGTGAAACGTCATGGAGAAGTCCTGCAATTTGTTCTTCGAGAGTTGCATTATATTTTTTCAAAAGAATCATCACACCAACAGAATGGTCAAATCGACTTATTGTTTTTTTATACGGAACGATGTATCCGGAGATGCCAGATTGATGGATTCGTTTTAAACGCTGAATCGGCCCAGATTGTATAAGTTCGATCAAAACCTTTTCTTTAATTTCAGTTTTGCCATATACTTTGTCGTCTATAAACATGGTGATATTGTACACCAGGACCATTTTGCTAAAATTGTAAGGAATATGAACTCATATAAGGGGTTGAAAATTCCAGAATTACGAAAGCATCTCAAAAGAATTCTGAAAGAAACAAGCGACGAAAACGAACTGCGAAAAATGGCTTTAGATCTACTTAAAAAAGGAGACTTCGGAAACAATTTTATTGGAGGACATATATTAGATAGAAACCCTCATCTTATTCCTAGAAAGGAGTTAGAGCAAATTATCTACAAAATGGCAGACAGTTCTTTGTGGGATGTTCGGGAAACTGCTGCTGGAATGCTTCGGAATTTGCTCCTAAAAGATTTTGATCTGTGGTTTGGGGTGATGAAAAAGATGGCCAAGGATAAAAACGTAAATATACGAAGGGCCGCCGTTGTAGGATCGATGGCGATTGGAATTACTGAGAATCAAATGAAAAAAATAGCCGATGAAATATATCCACATGTTTTAACGAATTCTCAAGAGTATATTCGGAAAAATCTTGGTCCGTTTGCGATCGGTTCTTTTTTTGCTCGTTTATTTCCGCGTCTTGCATTTACATACTTGGACAAATGGATGAAGCAAAAAGATCCTTATGTGAGATGGAATGTTCTGATGACTTTTTCCCAAGCAAGAGCAAAAGAGTATCCTCACGTGGCAAAAAAATATATCCGGTTAGTTTCTAACGATACTCATCCTGTCGTTCAAAGGGCAATAAAATC
>JACPMD010000094.1 GCA_016186235.1 Candidatus Roizmanbacteria bacterium
AATCAGGCGTAAAGGAAAACGACATGAAAAAAGAGGAAGCAAAGAAGGGGTACCTGATAATGTTCGTTGCCTCGTTAGTCATGGCCTACGTATTAGCTCAGTTGGTCTATGTAACGAATGCAACAGACTATGTGTCTGGCGCTACAGTTGGGTTTATGTCATGGTTAGGATTTGTCTTAACGACACAAGTTGCCAAAGTTGCATTTGAAGGACAGTCGCAAAAACTTTTTTTGATAAATGCTGGTCATTATTTAGTGGCAATGATGCTTATGGGGGCAGTTTTGGCAGTGTGGAAGTAATCAAACGAGTTGTTCTATTTTTGCAGCCAAGATAAAATCATTTTGAAATAGTCCGTTGATTGCGTGGGTATAAAGTACTATTTTTACTCTGTTGTAGTAAATATGAATATTGGGATGGTGTCCTTGGCTCTCTGCGAGATGTGCAACTTTGTTCACAAATGAAACTGCTTCTTTAAAATCTTTAAATTTAAATGTGTGTGTTATTTTTTTGTTATCTACAACGTCCCATTTTCTTTCAAGCTGAGGGAGATACTTCATAATCTCCTCTGGAGTCATCGGTTGAATTCCTCCTTCACACGGAACGCATTTTTTTTCAGAAAGTTTTGTGCTCATTTCCATTGGATAATTTCATTATACGAGTATGGCCTAGAAAGAGTTCTACGAAGTTTGTTTGGATTGCTTCCTGCGATCTCCATTTTTCTATGATCAATAGGGCCAAACCCCATTTTTTCTAGATGGTACAGATAGCCAATTTCCTTCGGTTCTAACCCCATAAGATATGCCGCTAAGGCGTCGGCTGCTACCGGATTGAAAGACGCTATAAGCCAGTTTAGATTTCTTACTTTACCAAAGGCCGGGCCTTGTCCCTCCATCACTTGAGTCCCATCAATAATTGCGAGCTGTGCTGGATATGTTGTATACACTTCTGCGAGAGAAAGATGTGCTGGTTTATAACCAGTGTGTAACCAGGGCCAACGAGCATATATACCAAAGGGCGAACGAGAGACAACCTGCGACCCGACGATATGAGTTTTTATCGATAACGAAACAATATAATAGGAGTGCATTTTGGCCGGAACAACGACAATATTCATATCTGAAGCTGCAACTGTTTTAGAAAATCCCAGAGGTCTTTTCTTCATATTAGAGGCGTAGGCAAAGCTCGGAACAGTCTTATCGTCATTAAGGTCAACAAGTTTTACATTGCCGGATCTACCGAGCGATTCGTAGTCTAATTTCTTAAATGCAGTTTTGGTTCCATGAAAAGCGGCGTCCCCCACTATTATTTTGTCTCCTCGGAGTAAAGATATATGGTCTACAACGCCTCTTATCGCTTCTATATCTGTACACGCGCCCTTGCGGAAGTGTGTGACAAGATTGGGATGGATAAAAATCCGTTTGGCTTCTTTGATACGTCTAGTAAACTTGTTGCCTAATGTAGTTAAGGCTGTCCTGACTAATTCTCGTCTATCGCTTCCCTCAAGTAATACGACTTTTTTATCTGTAATAGTTTTTTTCATCAGTTATTTGATTTGTCCTTCGATTAATGTTTCTTCTTGAATCATATAGTCTAATGCTGTAAGAACAACAATATTGAATGTGAGTCCTACAAGTGCAGCGAATTGATTTTCATAGAAGGAAAATACCTGCGTCAAGAATATAGCGACTAACACCGATCTTTTAAAAAATCGGTAACCCGTGATTCTCGATATTCTTAATTTATATATGCCGATAAGAACAAAAAGTGCTGAAAAAAGAGAAGACCCAGATTCTAACGATTCTATTTCCATTTCGTAAGGAATATTTAAAAACACTGCAAGAATAAAAGAAATATAGAGAAGAGTAACGATTGTTTTTAAAACGAAGAAAATAATTAGACCCCTCACAAACCATTTTTTCTTAATTATGCTATGATAAAAATTTCTCAAAAACACAATAAACCTACCTGCTACATTAGGTTGAGTATTAAGACTCCCCAAAGCTCTGTTTACCGAGTATTCTTCTTTTGTGAAGGATTTGTGTTTTTCAATGGCCCGAAATAATAGGTAAAGCAAAATAAAAATGACATAAATGAATGCAATAGTGGGTTTGTAGAAATAATTATTATCTCTTGTAATAAATTTTCCTAATTCATCGATAAAAACTCCGAATCCTATTCCTCCAAGGATTGATGAAATATTTTTAATTGAGCGGTTAATAAATGCAAGAAGCAGTGTAATCGCAATCAGCATAAAAAACCCTCCCCACAACATATGAGCGATGTGAAAATTCGCTCCGCCTAACTGAGGATATGAAGTTACTTTGAGAAAAAACCGAATCCCTAATATAGAGAAAACTGCAGACACGAGAAAATTATCGAATAGCCGATCAATTTCTATATCCCTGATAAAGTAAGTCATACGAGATTATCTAGTCTTTGAAGGCACTCTTTTTTATCCAAAACTTCCATTGATTCATTTAACGGAGGCGAGATTTTTTTGCCCGTAATAGCAACGCGAAGAGTCATGAAAAATTCGCTGTTTTTTACACCTAGTTTTTTTGCTAAATTTTGCATTTTTTCTCCAATTACCTCTGCTTTCCAAGAGGAAATCTTTGAAAGTTCTTCATAGATCCGCTTGAGTAAATCCTTTTTTTGAGAAAGATCTAGATTATACTTTTTTGGTTTTTCAAAGAAAAATTCGCACAAGGGAAGATAATCGGCAAGTTTTTTTATCCGTTCTCTCACTAAAGGCACCGTCTTCTCTATGAGATCTTCTGGATATTTTTTTTCGAGAGACTCAAAGATAAGAGATTTAAGTTTTGAGTCTGGAGTTTTTCGTATATATTCACCATTAATCCACTCGAGCTTGACTTGATCAAAGGCCGGCCCGACGCTTTTGATATTCTTTAAATCAAATACTTTTACAAATTCTTCTAAGTTAAAAATCTCTATTTGCTTTGGATGAGACCACCCCATCAAAGCGAGATAATTGAGAACTGCCTCAGGGAGGAATCCTTGTTTTAAATACCACGAAGCCCAAACGGGATTTTTTCTTTTTGAAAGCTTCGAGCGGTCTGGATTTCTAAGGATTGGAACATGAGCATAAATTGGCATATCCCATCCAAACGCTTTATAAAGAAGAATGTGTTTTGGTGTTGAAGATAACCATTCTTCTGCCCGAATAACATGCGTTATCTTCATGAGATAGTCGTCTACTACAACGGCTAGATGGTAGGTGGGAAATCCGTCAGATTTTAGAAGTACCTGATCATCAAGGTTATCGCTTAAAATTTTAATGTCTCCTCTGATGACGTCGCGAAATACAATCTCTTTTCCACTAAGAACATTGAATCGTATCACAAACTGTTTGCCTTTTTTGATTTCTTGTTTAACATCAGTTTGTCTTACCAGACAAAATTTGTCGTATTTAGGAATCTGCTTTTGTTTTTGCTGTAAAGTCCTAAGCTCATCGAGTCGTTCCTTTGTGCAAGTACAGTAATAAGCCACGCCTTTATCGATCAATTCTTCTGCGTATTTTTTGTAATAATCTAGTCTTTCTGATTGACGATAAGGTTTATACGGACCACCTATATCTGGTCCTTCATCATAGGTCAATCCATACGCTTTTAGGGTTTTTAGTATCTTTTGCTCGGAGTCTCTTACAAGTCTACTTCTGTCTGTATCTTCAATCCTTACAATGAATTTTCCTTTATTTTTTTTCGCCCATGCCCAGTTGATGAGAGCCGTGTATAAGTTACCGATATGAATGTCTTCTCCAGTTGGTGAAGGCGCAATTCGTGTTCTTACCATGAGGAAATTATATAATACATGCTTAGAATGAGCTACCAGTTTTGTCCTAAATGTACAAAAAAGCTGACAAAAAGATCTCCAAGCCTTTATGTCTGTAAAAACTGCGGTTTTCACCTCTATGAGAATCCTCGACCGACGAACGCAGTCATTTTGGAGAACGAAAATGGAGAAATCCTTTTTATAAAGAGGGAGTTTCCACCGAAAAAAAATTATTGGGATTTGCCGGGAGGGTTTGTGAATTTGAACGAGTCTTTGGAACACTCGGTGAAACGGGAAATTAAAGAAGAATTGGGATTCGATATTGGAGACTTTAGGTATGTGTCTTCGAACTATGGCCGATATCTCTATAAAGGAGTAAATTATCATACACTATGCTTTACTTTTCTTTCTAAGCTACATACAAGAAAAGTCAAAACATCTAGTACAGAAGGTTCGTTACGATTTTTCGCAAGAAATAAAATTCCTTTGCAGAGAATTGCATTCATTGAAGTAAAGAAGGGTTTGGAAAAATATTTATCTTCTTTTCAGCAATCTCCAACCGCCAAAAGCCGCAAATAAGAGAGGAAGGAAAAGAATATCAAGGTACTTAAAAATATCTTTTTGATTTTCGGGAAGATCGGGCAAGGGATAAAAAGCGACTGCCCGCTGTCGAATGCCTGCGAGTGCACCTCCAGATGCAAGATTGTTTACGATGTTTAAGACAAATTCTGAATTATTTGATCCCCCACTCAGATATCGTTCAAGTACAAAGCGCGATGAAGAAACAACGACAATACTTCTTTTTTTACTCGTTGCCGATTCAGCAGTAATGATAAATTCTCGAAGATCTTGACTCGAAGGTTCTAGAATAGTCTGTGGGTTAAGAGTAAAGTCGTCTTTTTGCTGCCATGATTCTTTGCTTGTTTTTACAAGTTCCTTTACTTCTCCGCCGCTTTTCTTTTCTAATGACAAAGAGGAGACCCATGGATAGGTCAAAACTTGAATGTTGGAAAAGTGTGAGGTCTTGGCATTGAAATTGCTCGACTTTACCCAAAACGGATATGGCGCAAGAAATGAAACCTGTTGGCTTCCAAAACTCACTAGTTCTGACGTCGTAGAAAGAATGAGATTTTTCTCTAGTGTAAATCCGAAATTCTTCAATAGCGAAAATAAATTATGTTTGGCTTCCTGTGTAGTTAAATCTTCCGAAACCCATACGCCGTCGACAAAGAAGATTGCTTTTCCACCATTATTTACATAATCCTTTATTGCATTAGTCTCCTGTTCATCATATTCTTTCTGATTTGTATCAAATATCATAATTGTCTTGATGGATGGGTCAATTTTTGCTGTCGCCGATTTTGAAGAAACGTTTACAAATTCTAAATTAAACTGTTGTTGGAGAATTTTTTTAAATGTAGAGAGTTGATCTTGTTGAGGATCAAAAACATTTTCATAACCCAGAATTCCGATTTTTACCAGTTCTTTTCTCGTCATTTTGTATATGGCAGCTGTCAGATTATACTCAAGACTGTCTACATCGGTTACCTGAGGAAGAAGTTCTTTTTTATTTCCATACGATAAGGAAATTCCCAGATACGAAGAAGTAACCGCATATTTATCTTTCTCTAATTGGGAAAACTGTAATTCAGGAACGCCGATTTCTTTCGCCTCGTCCTGAGCTTTTGTATCCTTTTTGGGATCGAGGATTTTTAATTGAATATTTTTTCCACCTGTTTTTTTGTATTCATTCAAAAGATCAGTGACCTCATTTTTTAGCGGTAAAATACGTGTCGGAAGATCTGACGACGCAAAAAATTTTATGTTCACGACGTCATCGAGATCTTTAAGAATTTTCCTTGTAGAAGAAGACAATGTATATGCTTGTCCTTGAGATAAATCCAGACGTAAAGCAAAAGGAGAAACAATCAAATTAGCAACAATAATCGCAATGAGTGCAAATAGATAAATCATTTGCCGCTCAAATTTGGCCAGTCTGAAAAGTGTTGTAAGATTTAATTGTTTTATATTCTTCAATATTTCAAGCATGACTTATCTCCTTTTCTCCAAATCGATGATTGTTAAAAACAGGAACAAGATCGTAAATGAAACAAAATATATGATTGATCGAAAATCAATCACTCCTTTTACAAAATTCTGCAGATGGTAAAGCGGGCTAAAATAGGATAAGAAGTCTTGGGCAAAACGAGGTAAAACTGAGGCAGAAAAATCAGTACTCAGTACCAAGAGAAGAAATAAAAGTACTGCTGAAATTAAATACGCAACTACTTGATTTTTCGTCTGAGATGAAAAAAATATGCTGAGACTTATATAGTGAGAGGCTAAAAATAAAGTCCCAATATATCCAACTAAGATTTCAGGGAAATATAGTTTTGTTAAAAATGACAAGGAAATTGGAAGGCCGAAGGTAAGAAATAAGGCTATTGCGACTAACGAAAGAAGTGAGAGAAACTTAGCGAGAACAACTTCGCTTTCGGAAATCGGCAAAGTGAGGAGTCGCTCGATTGTATTTGTTCTTTTTTCCTCGGATAAGATCCGCATCGACAGCGCCGGGACAAAGACCAAGAAGAGCCAAGGGATAAGACCAAAAAAAGGTCTCATCGAAGCAGAACCTGTTACGAAGATGTCTTTTACAAAAAGAAAATTTGCAAAAACAGCAAATAAAGCAAGTACGATGTATCCAATCGGATTATTGAGATAATAGTTTAGTTCTTTTTTATAGAGAGTAAACATATTTTTCTTCGAGAACGGTTTCCACTACTTAACAAGTTTCCTAAATAATTTTTCCACGCCACCTCTTCCTCTTAGTTTTTTTCCATCGTATACAATTCTTCCCTTATCAATAATAATCAACCTATCTGTGATAGCTTCTACCTCGGATAAAATATGTGTAGAAAAAATGACTGTTTTTTTCTTCGACATACTTTTAATTAACATTCTTATTTTTTCTTGCTCCAAAGGATCAAGGCCTGATGTGGGTTCATCAAGAACCAGAATCTCAGGATCACCAATGAACGCCGCTGCGAGGCCAACTCGTTGTTTATAACCTCTTGATAATTCCTCTATCTTTGTTGAAAGAACATCTTCAATTCCCACATTCTGGATATACATTGAAAAATTGGGAACATTTTGAACTTGAGCAATAAACTGGAGATACTCGGAAACCTTCATTTCTTGATAGAGCGGGTTATTTTCCGGAAGGTATCCAATTTCCTTAAGAAGATGAATTCTTTCTTCGATAGGATTCAGTTTGTTTATGGAGATTTTTCCTTCTGTCGGGGCAAGATAGCCAAGAATCAATCGCATCGTTGTCGTTTTTCCCGCGCCGTTTGGTCCAAGAAAACCTATGATTTCTCCCTCTTTTGCTGTAAATGTAACTTTATTGATGGCAACTTTATCCCCAAATCTCTTAGTTACAGAAGATAGCGAAATCATAGCACGTAACACTTACTTAAAGCGATATGCCTGCTGCTTTAAAATTTTTTTCGACTTGTGCCCAGTTTAAATTTTCGAAAAACGCATCGATATAACTACCCCTATTTACGCCGTAATCAATAAAGTAAGCGTGTTCATAGGTATCGAGCGCAAGAACCGGAGTAGAATGCCAGACCGGAAAGGTATTTTGTGCGTCTCCAAGATAATTGAAGAGATAATTTTCTTTCCAGTTCCAGGCAGTCCAGACCCAACCACGGGCTGAAATGCCGGTTGCTTTCATATCCTTTTTGTAAGTATCTAGGGAGCCAAAATATTTTTTAATGAATTTCATTGGTTCTCCCGATGGCTTTCCTCCTTTTCCTCCTAAGTGTGCAAAATATATTTCATGATTGGCTATGCCACCGTAGGCAAAGGATAGTTCAACCTTAAGCTCTCGAATCATCGAATAGCTTTGATTTGCTTTCGCATAATCATCGGCCGTTAACATCGAAAGCTTTTCCATGATTTCGTTATATTTGAGTATGTATCCTTGATAGAGTTTTAAGTGTTCTTCAATCGTTTTTTTAGAAATTCCTTTCATCGACATCAAGCTATCAGAAAAAGTTTTTGCCGTATATTTTGTAAATTGCATAAGTTAAAAAAGTGAAATTAATAATATGCGTCTATCTATTATATGCATTTTAAGAATATTTTTTCAAGAGGCGATGTGAAATATATCACTTAAGAAAGTCTTGTCTCTTCTTAAAAGTTGCTTCGTAAGCCTTTTTGAGTCTCCACTTCTCTATCTCTTTGTGATTTCCGGATAGAAGAATCTCGGGTACTTTTTTTCCCATAAATTCCTCTGGCCGGGTGTAGTGAGGATATTCAAGTAAGGTAAGAGTTTTCCTTCCTTTTTCTTTTAATGTTTTTAATGTCTCGTCTTCCCCTATCATTTCAATTAGTTCATCTATCGCTACCTCGAAGAAACTTTCTGTTTGAGTCGCTTTTTCTTTTTCTAAAACACCTGGGATAAGACGAACAACAGCGTCTGTTATTACTGAGGCAACAATTTCTCCTCCTGTTAAGACAAAGTCTCCAAGAGAAACTTCCTCATCGATATAGTCTCTCACTCTTTCATCAACTTCTTCATAGTGTCCAGCAAGAATAACGAGATGGTTGAACTTTGCATATTCTTGCGCTTTTTTTTGTGTAAATAAGTTTCCTTTTGGCGAGGTCAGAACAATTTTTGATTGAGAAGAACCTGTCTTCAGGCTTTGGAGTGCTTTATAAATTACATCGACTCTCAGAACCATCCCCACCCCTCCTCCATATGGCCTGTCGTCAACGGATCCATAGTCATCAACCGCAAACTTCCTGAGATCTACTAAAGCTACATCAACCAGTTTTTTTTCTTGTGCGCGTTTAACAATGCTCTCTTCGAAAAACCCTGAAATCATTTTTGGGAAGAGTGTCACAATCGAAATCTTCATGCTAGTATTGTACTATGAAAAGGCTCGCCTTAGCTTTTATTCGCTTTTACCAAAAAACTTCTTTTTTTCACAAACCGATCTTTCGCGCTTTATTCATGACTGACAAAATGTGTCGTTTTACGCCGACGTGCTCTGAATATGCCTATCAAGCAGTTGAAAAATATGGAAGTCTCAAAGGCTTATACCTAGGTTTCAGAAGAATCATCCGCTGTCATCCATGGAATAAGGGAGGAATTGATCCTATCCCGTAATTTGGCACTTACTTGACATGTCTGCTAAACGTGTTAAAATAATTCTATGTTAGATATACATTATCAACCACCCGATGAACAAGTAAGCGCCTTGGAAAAATATACTATCAACCTCACTAAACTCGCAAAGGAAGGCAAACTTGATCCGGTTATCGGGCGTGATGACGAAATAAGACGCGTCATTCAAATCCTTTCGCGCAGAACAAAAAATAATCCGGTGCTCTTGGGTGATCCAGGAGTAGGAAAAACTGCAATTGTCGAAGGATTGGCTCATCGCATCATCGACGGGGACGTTCCCGACACTTTAAAAAATAAACAGATTTTGTCACTCGATTTAGCAGGTCTTCTTGCCGGAGCCGCCTTTAGGGGAGAATTTGAGCAACGAATAAAAAAACTTCTTGAGGAGATAGAAAAAGGCGAAGGTAAATATATTCTTTTTATGGATGAGCTTCACACGATTGTCGGCGCTGGAGCTGCCGAGGGAGCAGTTGATGCCGGAAATATATTGAAACCAAAACTAGCAAGAGGCGTTTTACATGCCATTGGCGCAACCACCGTCAGAGAATATCGTCAATATATTGAAAAAGATGCGGCGCTGGAGAGACGATTTCAGCCTGTGTATGTTGACGAGCCTTCGTCAGAGGCTTCGATTGCGATTCTTAGGGGAGTTAAAGAAAAATATGAAGTCCATCACGGGATAAAGATTTCAGATGACGCGGTTATTGCGGCGGTAAATCTTTCGGTCCGCTACATCACCGATAGATTTCTTCCCGATAAAGCAATTGATCTTATAGACGAAGCTGCTGCTGCTGCGAAGATTGAGATTGATTCGATGCCTCTTGAATTGGATCAAATTAAACGCAGAATGATGCAGCTTGATATTGAACTCGCCGCGCTTAAAAGAGAAAAAGGCCTTGAGCTTCGCTAAAAAAATCTGGAAGAAGAGAGAAAAACGCTCAAAAAGAAATTTGGCCAGCTCCACGAACAATGGCAAGAGCAAAAAAGGATTATTTCAGAATTACAAAAACGTAGAGTTGAACTCGACAAACTAAAAGCCGAGTTTGAACAGGCAGAGCGAGATGTGCTTCTGGAAAAAGCTGCAGAGCTTAAATACGGAAAAATTCCTGAGATAGAAAAGAAAGTGAAAGAAGTGGAAAGTAAATGGAAACAAATTCCCCAAGACGAGCGGCTTCTCAAAGAACAAGTAACTGAAGAAGATATCGCCAAAATTGTCGCTCGTTGGACTGGCATCCTTGTCACACGACTCCTGCAAACCGAATCTCAGAAACTTGCCAAATTAGAAGAAGAGTTGAAAGCAAGAGTCGTCGGTCAGGACCACGCGCTTAAAAAAATCGCAAATGCAATTCGTAGGTCAAGGGCTGGTCTTGCAGAGGAGAATCGGCCAATAGGATCATTTCTTTTCTTAGGCCCAACTGGTGTTGGGAAAACCGAAACCGCCAAAGCCCTCGCCTACTCTCTTTTCAATGACGAAAAAGGAATCATCCGAATTGATATGAGCGAATATCAGGAAGCTCACACCGTCGCTCGTTTAATCGGTGCGCCTCCTGGATATGTTGGCTATGAAGAAGGAGGACAGCTCACTGAACAAGTGAGAAGAAAACCTTACTCGGTAGTTCTTTTCGACGAGGTTGAAAAAGCTCATCCACAGGTTTTCAACGTTTTCTTACAGATTTTCGACGAAGGGAGACTAACCGATGGAAGAGGAAGAACAGTAAACTTCAAAAACACGATTCTCATCATGACTTCAAATCTGGCGAGCGACCTTTTTAAACCCTTCGATTCTCAGGGTAAAGAAAAAATGGATGAGGAGAAACGAGCCGAGAGAATTGCGTTAGAAGTCAGGAAATTTTTTAGCCCAGAATTCATCAATAGACTTGACTCAATTGTTATCTTTAACCCTCTTTCTCCGGAAATGATCAAAAAAATAGTCGACATTCAGCTGAAAGAAATGGAGAAAAGATTGCAAAAACAAAATCTCAAATTGGAAATCAGCGAACCAATAAAAGCCTACCTTCGAGTAGCAGGCTTTGACGAAGTATATGGAGCTCGTCCGTTAAAGCGTGTCATTAATGAACAAATCGTAGACGAGATAGCACTGCAAATTATTGAAGGGAAAATAAAGCCGCTTGATAAAGTTATCGTCGATTATAAACAGAATAAAGTCCGAATCTCGGTTAAAAAACCCAGCTAAACAATGAACAAGGCTCTTACCTTCCTCTTTCTTCTCTCTGTGTTCGTAACGACTTTTTTGCCTGCAAAAGATACAGATTTTGGTTGGCACTACCGATGCGGGGAAAAATTTCTCAGAGAACATGCACCTTGCATAAAGAATGAACTCTCTTATTTTTTACCTGAATACCAATCATTCAACACGAATTTTGTTTATGATGCGGGAATCGCCTTTGTCTACGATCGCTTTGGATTCTTAGGTCTTAGCGTTGTAGGAGGAATGGTTATGGTTCTTGCGGCGTATCTTTTTCTTCAACTGACGAACAATGCGTGGTATAGTTTTCTCTCTTTTTACTCAATCTATTTCTTATCTTCTCTCATTTTCTCCTCGGGTTTGCGTGGACAGATTCTTACGT
>JACPMD010000095.1 GCA_016186235.1 Candidatus Roizmanbacteria bacterium
AAAAGAGACTGGCTCGAACCTCATCCTCAAAGACAAAAAAGCGCATTGCAGCTGGAAAAACCAGTGGTCGGCGCTTTGCGCCGACCCGACAAGTCGCAACCTTGTCCAGGGGGAAGGAGTCGAACCTTCGCAGCCTTGCGGCACCAGATTTACAGTCTGGGGCAATTGACCACTCTGCCACCCCTGGTCTGCTAATTACTATACTAATTATATCACCCTTGACAAAGGTTTTGAAGTAACTTATTCTAAAATGTAAGACCTTTACAAGTTACTATTTAAAATATGGCAAAAAAGAAAGCTCGCAGAGCAGTTCATCATTCATCTTCAAGGAAAGAAGAACTCAGCCCAATCATGCAAATTGGTGTAGCCTTCATAATAATTACGGCTATCTTTCTCTTTGGCTACGTATTCAAATACTGGACACCCCAGTAAGTCGCCTTTACATTAATATTCTGGCATTGGTGGTGTACCAGCACCCGGACTTTTTTCCTTTTCAGGAAGATCTGTAATTAATGCTTCTGTGGTTAATACCATCGTTGCTACAGACGAAGCATTTTCTAAAGCTAGGCGGACTACTTTCGCCGGATCTACGATTCCTCGTTTGAACATTGAACCAAACTCTAGCGTAAGTGCGTCAAAACCGTAATCAGAGTCTTTGGCTTCCTCAATTTTCTTGAGAACCCAGCCCGCATCAGCTCCCGAGTTGCTTGCGATCATCCTCACCGGCTCTGCGAGTATGCGATAGACTATATCAACGCCGGTTCTTTCCTCGTCAAACTCTAAAGTTTTCTTTAGGCCGAGAAGCGTCTTTCTCGCTTGAAGAAGGGCTACTCCTCCTCCTGCAACTATTCCTTCTTCAAGAGCAGCTTTTGTCGCTGCAACCGCGTCGTTGACTCGCTCCTTTTTCTCCTTCATCTCAACCTCGGTCGCTGCACCTACGTTAATCACTGCAACTCCTCCTGATAATTTCGCAAGCCTTTCTTGCAGTTTTTCCTTATCAAACTCTGAGGTAGATGCTTCAAGCTCTCTTCTTATCTGAGCAATTCTACCTTTGATCATTGCAGAATTTCCTTTTCCGCCAATAATTCTGCAGTTTTCCTTATCCGCCGAGACTTTATCTGCTCTTCCGCAATCTTCAACCTCAACATTCTCTATCTTTTTACCGAGGTCTTCAGATATTACTGTACCTCGAGTCAAAATGGCAATATCTTCAAGCATCTCTTTTCTTCTATCACCAAAGCCGGGTGCTTTTACAACAAGGGCATTAAATGTTCCTCGTAGTTTATTTACTACTAAGGTAGCCAGTGCTTCTCCTTCTACCTCGTCTGCGATGATCACAAGATTTTTTGAAACCTTCACAAACTTTTCTAAGAATGGGAGAAGATCAGAGACAGCGGATATTTTCTTATCTGTTATTAAAACATAAGCATCATCAATCTCTGCAACCATTTTATCCGGATCGGTTGCAAAATATGCAGACGCAAACCCTCTGTCAAATTCCATTCCCTCTTTATATTGGATTTCCATCTGGAGGCCTTTTCCCTCTTCAACGGTAACAACCCCATCTTTGCCAACTTTGAGAATGGCATCAGAGATAAGAGTACCGATCTGTTGATCAGCAGCAGAGATCGTAGCGACTTGGTTTATTGCTTCTCTGTCTTTTACTGGGATTTTTTTGGACATCTTTCTTATTTGTGCTACGACTTCTTCGACTGCTTTTTCTATTCCTCTTTTGAGAATCATCGGATTTGAACCGGCAGTAATATTTCGCAATCCCATATTGACCATCGCTTGGGTAAGGAGCGTCGAAGTTGTCGTTCCGTCTCCAGCAGTATCATTTGTTTTTGACGCGGCTTCTTTTGCGAGCTGCGCGCCCATATTTTCAAATGGATCTTCCAATTCAATTTCTTTGGCCACCGAAACTCCATCATGAACAACGTTTGGAGCGCCCCATTTACGGTCAAGCGCTACATTTCTCCCACGCGGACCTAAGGTGGTGACTACTGCCTTTGCTAATGTATTAACACCTTTTGCGAGCTTTTGCCTTGCATCTTCTGAAAATTTGAGTTGTTTTGCCATAAGTTTAAATTAATTAATTGATAACTGCCATGACATCTTTTTGTTCGATAAGAAGCCACTCTTCTGTTCCTACCTTGACTTCGTTTCCCCCCCATTTTTTGTAGAGTACTTTCTGTCCGACCTTTACCAGCATAGGAACTTTCATGCCATGATCATTGACTGTGCCTGGGCCAACGGCCATAATTTCACCCACCTGGTGTTTTTCTTTGGCGGTTTCGGGAAGCACGATTCCTGAGGGAGTTTTGTCTTCCATCTGTAGCGGTTTAACTAACACGTAGTCAAAAAGAGGTTGAATAGAATGCTTTTTTGCCATAGATTTTTTCTGCTTAAATTTGTAAACTGAATTGAAACAGGTCTTTAAAGTGAAACTATTTTACAAAAACCTATATGGTTTTGTCAAGAGGTTATTGAGTCTGCTAACAAAATGGATACACAAAATAGTTTGTCAGAGATAGAAAAACTAAAGTCTGAATTGCAGAAGGCTGATTTACCTGCTAATTTGCGTGATAAGGCGCTTCAACAAATTGGACGCATTAATCTTGCTTTAAAATATGGCGGAAACCTTTCTCAGTTAGATATAACAGCTAAATATATAGACTGGATTAGCTCACTTCCTTGGAATAAAAAGACAGAGGATATTCTGGATATTAATAAGGCAAAAACGATACTTGATAAAAACCACTATGGACTCACGAAGGTAAAACAGCGAATTCTTGAGTATCTCTCAGTTCTTATTGTACAAAAGCAGCGACTGAAACTTGATTCTTTTCATGCGCCTCTTCTGTTTTTTGTCGGATTAGTCGGTACTGGCAAAACCACGCTCGCCATGTCTATCGCTGAATCTTTGGGAAGAATATTTATGAGAATTCCTTTTGGCGGTCTGTCGTCTGCGCTTGACCTACGTGGTCAATCAAAAACAAGTCCAGAATCTGAACCAGGCCTTGTTATGAGGGCATTAAAAAGAGCAGGAAGTAAAAATCCGGTAATTCTTCTTGATGAATTAGATAGGGTTACCCCCGAATCTCGAGCTTCGATTATGGGAGTTCTTATCGAGCTTTTGGACCCAGAGCAGAATGCAAATTTTCTTGATTATTTCATCGATTATCCCTTTGATCTCTCTCAAGTACTCTTTATTGCCACCGCAAATAACACAAATAATATTTCTACTGCAGTGATGGACAGACTCGAGATTATTCAGATGCCATCATACACAGATGAAGAAAAAATGACGATTGCAAGAAATTATGTTTTGCCCCGTTATTTGAAAGAGTCTGGCATTCCACCCGAAAACTTAAAAATCGAGGAAGCCGTGTGGCATAAAATCATCAGACCTCTTGGATTCGATGCAGGAATTAGATCACTCGAACGAACTTTAGAAGGAATTGTAAGAAAAATTGCTTATAAGATAGTCGGCGGAGGAGACAATGCTTTTGTCATTACCGAAGAAAATTTGAAGGAATATTTAAGTTAAGTATGCCTGTCTGCAACTTTTGAGGCGCCGTACGAATCAGGTTTTATCTTCACGTCATAACCACTTCCACGAACCATGCCTACGACCTCTGTAATCATATCTCTCGTCTCGCCATTGTGTCCGATATCGACGTGAATTTGAATGTTATATTTTGAAATTCCGTTTACCTTGAAAAAATTAATGAAGTTCTCCGAAGTTTCAAGAGACATGGTAGCTTCTTGATAAATTCGTTCTTTTAGACTAATTTTTCTCCCAACCAACTGCCGCTTCCAAAAATAAATGCCTCCGAATCCTACTCTGTGGATAATAAGCGCAGAAACAAAATCATAAATATCTTTCTTTAATTTTTGTGAGTCGGTTCCCACAATAATTTCATAACGCGCCTTTTTGTCTCCAGCCATAAAAGAAGATACGATCTTTTTAAGACGTTCTAAATCAACTTTTCCGTATGTTGGGCTATGATACATATTTATCCTTTAATATTTCCTACCGGCTTTAAATAGGCGACCGGTTTGGATAGTTTGGCTAACGCTATAGATTTTACCACATCGTTGATGTTTTTGTAAGCCTTGCCTGCTTCCTCGGCGAGTCCAGCAAAACTAGCCGATTTTACATAGATTCCTCTGTTTTTCATCTCCTGCCAAAGCGTTTCACCCCTTACTAGTCTTTTGGCTCTTGCTCGCGACATTGTTCTTCCTGAACCGTGCGCCGTTGATCCGAATGATTTGGAGAGGGACTCCTCCGTTCCTACAAGAAGAAAACTTCCTGTCTCCATCGAGCCTCCGATGATGACTGGTTGATTAGGAAACGAACGCGTCGCCCCTTTTCGATGAATAAGTAATCCTTTTTCAAATTTAGCAATATTATGTGCAACATCATAGATAAGATCCATCTCAAGTTTTCTGGCATCTTTGCCGAGCACTTTTTCGAACACCTTTCTAATCTGGTGGGTGATTGCTTCTCGGTTTACAAAGGCGAAGTTTGCCGCAGCCGCCATAGCACCAAGATAATTTTTGGCAAACGTTGAATCGATTGGAGCACATGCTAATTGTCTGTCTTGAATATGTATTTTAAAGTCTTGAAGGTGTTTTTCAAAAATTCGAAGGTAGTCGCTGCAGACCTGATGCCCAAAACCACGCGAGCCGCAGTGTACCATAACTACTATTTGGCCAACCGTGCTTATCCCAAGGCGTGAAGCGACCGAGGGCTCAAAAATCTCTTCTACTTTTTGTATTTCAAGATAATGGTTGCCGGATCCAAGTGTTCCAAGCTGATGAATTCCTCGCTCGTTTGCCTCTTTTGAAACGACTGAAAAATCTGCGCCTTTTATAGCGCCATTTTCTTCGATATGACTTATGTCTTCCTGCCAACCGATGCCAAGAGTCTTGACCAAAGAAGAGACTCCATTTTCTGTAAGCTGTCTCAACTGTTCTCTCCTTACTTTTAAAAAACCTGTTCTACCAACGCCGGCCGGAATAAAATTAAAAAGAGTGTTGACTAATTTTTCTAGGTGGCTTTGGATATCTTTATAAGAAAGGTTCGTTCGTATAAGCCTCATCCCGCAGTTTGAGACCACAAAACTATCCGCAATAAAATTGTGATCTCTGTGAGTCAGTGTTAAATCGTAGACTTCCCCCTTAAAAGGAATTTTCGTAATCGCTATTATTTGATCCCAAATAGCACCACTTTTACCTAAACCTTTTGTACTAGAACGTAAGTAGTTTTTAAAAGAAAAGAAACTTTGAGGAATTCTGACTCTTGTTTTTCTCCCTTCAAAAATCGATCTTTCGATAAATCTTCTGTTTACCGAAGACGAATTAACTCTTTGAATAGTTGATTCTAAAGAACCTCTTCCTATATAAGTTCGTTTCACTTCTTTGGCAATTCTTTCTCTTTCTGAAAGTATTTTCTCCTTTAATTTTAAATAAGAAATTGCTGCATTTGCTAAAAATCTTTTTCTTTTATTGTATTCAAAATTAATTTTTGAATAAAAATTAATTAGGTTATTATTCGTTGCATCAATCTGAAGTCTTAACCTAATTTTATTTTTCTTATGGGCTTTATTATCACTCACTCTAACAAGATACGATGTCTTTATTCCCAAATCAGATAATAGTTTTTTGATGTCTTTCAAAAAATTAAAACCGTTTATCTTCATATTTTCAGTCTTATTGAGACTAATAGTCGGCATATAAAAAGTCTTATGTAAATTAGTCATCGTAGAGGGAGTGCTCATCTCTGCACCAAAAAATGAAGCTAAAAACAATCTTTTATACCAAAGAGGTGAAGATTTCAGCCATTTGGGGATACGATAAGCTACTTGTGTCTTATTACCCATAGGAGTTCCGAGCAAAAATAATAGCAGAGCCAGGCTTGAAGAAGATGCATGCGTTGAATATTCTGTTACTTTAAAAGTTTTACCATCTATAGTATGAATTCTCTCTCTTTTATATATTCTTCCGTTGTAACCGATTTTTTTTACATCGGAAATAATGTCTGTTAGGTCTTGCTCTTTTCCATAGAAATGGACAGCTTGTGTTTTTTTAGTAAGGATTATCGTACCGTCGCCAAAATTGTATCCAATGAGCTTTATTAAATATGGAAAAAGCGGAGAATTCAAATAAAGTGGGAGCAATTCTCTCTTTTTTAATTCTCTAATAATAGATTGTATTCTGTATTTACTGAGAAACGGTAGTTTAATTTGAAGAAAATCCTTTTCAGAAAGAACTAATTTATTTTTTGGCTCTTCATAGGAAACTCCTTTGAAAGAATATATGGCTACCTTATCACCTATTTTTATTTTTCTGGCTTCTTTCATTCCAGATACTGTGTAGAGAGGATGATCTTCTGTAATTTTGAGTTCTTCTCCTAATGAGGTTGTTATCTTTATGAGGTGGGGGTTTGCCTTTTTTTTGAGGAAAAAAAGTATTTCAGCTCTATCTAAATCTCTCTTAGAAAAATTTATACACGATAGAGTAGCGTTGTGATTATTAAATTCTTTTATTTTCCTTCTATAACCAAGTTCACAAAGAATCTCTGATTTTGGAGAAAGGCAATTGATATCGTACCCGACAGCGCCCGGCGAAACGTAGCCTTTTTCCGAATCCATGGCAAAAACAGTTCCGATGGGAGCGCCGTATCCAGAATGAGCGTCTGGCATGATACAGACTGAGTTAACCAAACCGGGAAGTTCTGAAACATTTTTTGCTTGGATGAATACTTCTTTTTCCAATTGAGAAAGAAGCTTCTCTTCGGCAAAAAATGTAATGGGTACGCCTTTGTGATTCCCCTTCAATTCGTATTCGGCATCGCCTTTTTTTGTAAGTTCGAAGTCATATAGTTTCATAGGTCGAATACTAAAGTCGCTTTGTAGTATCCGTTTTTGACGACGGAAAACTTATGTCGCGTTATTGCTTTAATGTCAATTTTTGTTGGTAGATCTTCTGCAATTTTTTGCCCAGACAGTAAGCCATATAATGTCCATCCTTTTTGCGTAAACATACACTGAAATACTCCCTTTTTAAAAAGCACTTGTTTGACGTCTTTCAGATAAATGAGTTTTTCTGTAAATAAAAATACTAACTCTGGGATATTTTTAGCCGCAAGTTTCAGAGAAACTTCTTTTGCCGCCGATAGTTTCCCTGGGCTCGTAATAACCGAGGTAAAAGCATCCGAAATATTTTCGAACAGTTCCTTCTCATCTTTTCCAAATACTTCAATCTGAATATCAGCGATAGTTTCGTCTTCTTTTATGATCCATTTCTTCATGATGATATTGTACTCCTTGGTATTTTTAGTAGTAAATGCAGGCAAAATTGAGTACAATATGAGGATCGAAGGTGCGGTGGCGAAGGAGGTAACGCGGCTGTCTGCAAAACAGCTATGCAGGGGTTCGACTCCCCTCCGCACCTCAGTTTATAAAGTCTACAATAATGGAGAGGTCGCATAGCGGACTAGTGCGGCGGTCTTGAAAACCGCTAAGAGCTTTGTGTTCTTCGTGGGTTCGAATCCCACCCTCTCCGCCATGAAATTTAGGAATGAAGTTTCTGCGGGTGGTATAGTCTTCAAAAAAGTGCAAGAAAAAATTCTCTGGCTTATTGTTCAACACTCTCAGCATAAAGGATGGGTTTTTCCAAAAGGCTTAATAGGGGATAAGAAAGAAAATGAACCTATGGAGGAAGCAGCACTTCGCGAAGTAGGGGAGGAAGGCGGAGTTAAGGCAAAAATTATCGTTAAACTCTCAAAACCAGTAAGCTACATGTACCGTTTTAAAGATATGTTAATCAGAAAAACCGTTTACTACTTTCTCATGGAATATATCTCTGGAGATCCTAAAAATCACGACTGGGAAGTGTCGGATGCAAAATTTTTGAGAGAGGAAGAGATCCAAAAAACGCTTTCTTTTAAATCTGATAAGGAAGCCTTCGAACAGGCGTTGAACTTATTTCTTCAAAAAAAATGAGCGGGCGAAGGGAATTGAACCCTCTGTCTTCTCCTTGGCAAGGAGACATTTTGCCGGTAAACTACGCCCGCGTATCTAAAAAAATTTTAGTTTTAGATTGTGCTGGGGGTCAGAATCGAACTGACATCTCAGGTTTTTCAGACCCGCGCCTTCACCACGTAGGCTACCCCAGCTAAAGTGCGCTCGCTTGGGATCGAACCAAGGACCCTTACTTTATAAGAGTAATGCTCTACCACTGAGCTACGAGCGCTCAACTCAATATTATACTAAATACAGATAGTGACGTGGGCTTGGTGGACCTACCGAGAATCGAACTCGGATCTTGGCAATGCGAATGCCACGTTCTGCCGTTGAACCATAGGCCCAAGTTTACCCTGAGCTTGTCGAAGGGTGTCCCCGGGGAGAATTGAACTCCCATCCTAGGCTCCGGAAGCCCATATTCTATCCGTTAAACTACGGAGACATTATTTGGATAAAACAAGCAGTAATATTATACCAACCACAAAGCGATAAATCCCAAAGACCACCAAGGTATTTCTCTTTAAATAAGCTATAAACCACCTTATAACTAAATAAGAAGAAATAAATGCACTTATAAACCCAAGAAGAAGTACAAAAAAGTTTTCAGCTTCAATAGAAACTACTTGACGAGTCTTAAACAAATCAAAAAAAGCAGCAGCTAAGATTGTTGGAATCGAAAGCAAAAATGAATAGTATGCCGCGCTATCTCTTTTATATTTTAAAACTATCATTCCAACAATTACCGCACCGGCTCTTGATACTCCTGGAATAATAGCGAGCGATTGGAAGAGTCCGATGATTAAGGCTTGTTTATAATCCAAGCTTTTGACCTGTTTCTCCAATTTTAATGTTTTTCGTTGAACGAGTCTTTCGAGAATAATGAATATCCCTCCTACTATTAGAAAAATCGCTACAAGTAAGATTTCCGACTCAAAAAGTATATTTTTAATGAATTTATAGAGAAATAAACCTATAAGAGCGGTTGGTAAAAAAGAGACAAATACCATTTTTAAGATTTTTTTATCTTTAACGACGTCTTTGAAGTAGAGTAGAGCAACCGACAAAATAGCCCCCGATTGAATAAAAACTTCAAAGAGCTTGATGAAATCATTTTGATTAATTCCGAGTACTCTAGCAGTGAAAATGAGATGAAAAGTTGAAGATATGGGCAAAAATTCTGTAATCCCCTCCACCACTCCTAAAGTAATTGCCTCAAGTGCGTTCATGATCTTTCAGTATAATATATCAGATGAAAATAGCGCTTGTTCACGATCAGCTTCAGGAATTTGGCGGGGCAGAAAGAGTGTTCGTTGCTCTCAAAAAAATATTTCCGGAGGCCGATGTGTATACTTCGTTTTATAACACTGAATTTCTTCTGAATCATGCTCAAAAATTCAAGGGGTGGAAAATAAAAACTTCATGGGCGCAAAAAGTGCCGTTTTTAAATCGGCTCTACTCTCCCCTTCGCTTTATTACACCGCTTATTTGGGAAAGTTTTGATTTCACTTCTTATGATCTTGTTATTTCCTCGTCGGGCTCATATATGTCAAAGGGCGTTATTACTAAAACAAACACTTTACACCTTTGCTATATTCATCATCAACCTCGCTATCTCTATGGGTATGAAACTGGAAGTTTGCACGATTTGCAAAAATATCTTCCGTTTCGAATATACGCGCTCTTGGTAAATCATAATCTGCGCCTTTGGGATTATCTTTCTTCTCAAAGAGTAGACTATTTCATTGCTAATTCTGATGAAACGAAAAAAAGAGTCGAAAAATTTTACCGTCGCGATTCGTTTGTTATTTACCCACCGGTAGATATTCCTGAAAAAATCTCTCTTTTATCCACCTTCCACTCCCCTACTTATTATTTGACGGTGTCTCGACTCGCTCGCCCCAAACATATAGAAGTTCTTATTCATGCTGCAAATAAAATGAAATTAAATTTAAAAATCGTTGGTACAGGAAAAGATGAATTGTATTTAAAATCAATTGTAGGAGACACTGTAGAATTTTTAGGAACAGTCTCCGATACTTTACTTCCTTCCTTATATGAAAAAGCAAAGGCTTTTCTCTTCTCCTCTATCGATGAAGAGTTTGGCATTGCCCCTGTTGAAGCACTGGGACATGGATTACCAGTAATTGCATACTCATCAGGAGGTATCAAGGAAACAATCAAAGACTCCGAAAATGGGTTTTTATTTGAAAGACTTCACGAAGACTCGCTCATTGAAAAATTAGAGAAATTTGAGTCTCTTTCAAAAGATAAATATCTTGAGATGCGAAAAAAAGCCCGCAAAGAATCAGAAAAATTTTCCTTCGAAAACT
>JACPMD010000099.1:0-1693 GCA_016186235.1 Candidatus Roizmanbacteria bacterium
GCAGTCACCAGTCCTACATATCCGTGACCAATAAAAGTAATAGTCATAAGCAGTTATTATATCTGTTTTTTAATTTCTCTAAGACCCTCTTCAAGTCCTATCATCTTGTAAAAATTATTTTTCTTGCTCTTTATTTCCGAGTACTGAGATCTTTTTGCTTTTCCTAGAGAGTATTCTTGAAAGGTCTTAGGAAAAATGAGGCTTTCATTTAAATAGAATGTATTGGCAATGAGTTTTGCTGCTGCAAAGGGAGAAAGACTGTTTGACCCCACGATATGAAAAATTTCGGGACTGTAGTTATTAAAGAGATATCGAAGAGCAAAAGCAACATCGTCAATAAAAGTTGGCGTGATAAGAGCGTCGGTTACCATTTTAAGAGTCTTCCCCATTTCGAGCCGAGACCTTATACTTCTGATGAAGTCTTTTTTTTCTGAATAATTGGCACGATACGGATATGATATTCGCACAATCATGGCTTGCCCGTTTAGGACTTTCTCGCCTTCATATTTTGTCAAAGCATAGTAGCCAAGGGGATTGGGTTCGCTGTCTTCAAAATAAGGCGGACGGTTTTCACCACGAATGCCGTCAAAAACAAAATCGGTCGAGATATAAATCAATTTCTTATCTCTTTCTCTCGTTGCCTCGAAGAGATTTCTTGTTCCCTCAACGTTGAGAGCATATGCGAGTTCTTTTTCCTTTTCAGCTTCATTGACCTTTGTGTATCCGGCAAGATGCAGAAGCATGTCATAATCGAGATTTTTAAGGTTCTCCCTTACCGATATTTTCTTAGTGAGATCGAGATCAGCATGAGCAAGTTTGATGAACTCGAATTCGCTTTGAAGGAGTTCAACGATTCGAGATCCTACCAATCCAGAAGATCCCGTTATAGCTATTCTAAGCATACTATTTTTTGATCTTTTTCCACCATCCCTGATTATTTGTATACCATTCGACTGTTTTCTTGAGAGCCTCGTCAAAATTATGTCGTGGACTCCAACCAAGCTCTTTATGAATTTTTGTCCAGTCCATTGCGTATCTTCTGTCGTGACCTGGTCGATCTTTTACGAATTCAATAAAGCCTTCGTCTTTCCCCATAATTTGCAAAATTTTTTTTACCACTGAAAGGTTAGAAATATCCTCGGTAAGGCCTCCAATAAAGTAGGTTTCGCCAACGACTCCTTTCTTTAAGATCAAGTCTATCGCTTCGCAGTGGTCTTCGACATACATCCAGTCCCTTACATACAGGCCGTCTCCATAAATGGGTACTTTTTTTCCTTCTAATATATGAGTGATGGCAAGTGGAATGAGTTTTTCTGGAAATTGATATGGGCCAAAGTTATTTGAACAGTTTGAGATAGTTATTGGTAAATTATATGTAGCGTGATACGCGCGAACCAGATGATCGGACGCGGCTTTTGAGGCTGAGTATGGACTTCTAGGATTATAAGGGGTTTTTTCACTAAATTTTTCTTGTGAATTAAGTTCCAGAGCGCCACAGACCTCATCGGTTGAGATATGATGGAAACGCTTTACTTTATTTTTTAACGCTGCCTCCAAAAGAATGTATGTGCCTTCAATATTGGTTTTAATGAAGGGCGCTGGGTCAAGTATGGATCGATCAACATGAGACTCAGCCGAAAAATGTACAAGAACATCAACGTCTTTTGTAACGCTTTCAACGAGTTTTCCGTCG
>JACPMD010000099.1:1770-2607 GCA_016186235.1 Candidatus Roizmanbacteria bacterium
AAATCTATAATGTGGATTATTTTCTACTTGCTTCAGATTCTCTAAATTTCCAGCATAGGTAAGTTTATCGAGGTTGATAATGGAATCCTCTGGATATTTTTTGAGCCAGTATAAAATAAAATTCGAGCCGATGAATCCGGCTCCGCCTGTTACCAAAAGTTTCATAGGTAAATTTTAACACAGAACTGGTACAATAACGAAATTAATATGACTATAAAGCCTATAAATTACGAACTTACTTTTTCTCCAGATCTAAAAAGATTTATATTCAGTGGAAGTGAAAAAATCATCTTTAATCTGGAACACGCTGTTAAAGAAGTAGTTCTTGATACGGTTGACCTCAAAATTCACAAAGTAGAATTGCTTTTTCAGGAAAAAAATGTCGTTTCTTCGTTTAAACTAGACAGAAAAAGTGAAAAACTCATCGTCCGGTTTTCAAAGGTATTACAATCGGGGAAGTACGAACTTTCTATAGATTTTCAGGGAGTACTAAATGACCATCTCAATGGTTTCTATCGAAGTAAGTACGAAGTTGACGGAAAAATAAAATATTTAGCAACAACTCAATTTGAGGCAGCTGATGCGAGAAGGGCATTTCCTTGCATTGATCACCCTTCGTATAAAGCAGCATTTGATATTTCATTAATTGTCGACGCACATCTTACCGCGGTCTCCAATGGTTTAGTTGAGAGAGAAGAAAAACTTGCTAAGAACAAGAAAAAGGTTACATTCGAAAGGACTCCTAAAATGTCAACGTATCTCCTTTATTTAGGTGCTGGTGAATTTGAATCCATTGAAAATCGTTATGGAACTATTCTTCTCCGCGTCTTGACAACG
>JACPMD010000100.1 GCA_016186235.1 Candidatus Roizmanbacteria bacterium
CTCGCATATAGAACACGTAAAGAAAAATGGTCACTTAACAAAGAACTTCGGCAAAGATCGACCGTAAATCAAATTTACGATAGAATGGCGAGAGCAACCGAAACAATGATTCAGCAAGATGTCAGAGCTGTTGGATCATTTATCGATGTAGACTTTGATGTCAAAGACAAAGCTATTCGAGCAGCTCGAAAAATCAGAGAAAAATATAAAGATGATATTGAATTTAAATTTCTAAATCAATCAAGTTATGGATTATTTAGCAAAAAAGCACGAGACTGGTTTAATGTTGGAGCAGAATTTGTTGATCATATTGGTGGATTATTAAAAGCCGACGAGGGAAGGGAAAAGGAACACCTTGATGTTTTACTGGGAACGGCAAAGGATAAAAAAAAGATGGTGCATATTCATGTAGATGAGTTAAATATTCCAGATGAAAAAGAAACAGAGTTATTAGCGCGTAAAACCATTGAATACAAGATGCAGGGAAAAGTCGTAGCCATTCACTCTATTTCAATAAATGCTCATCCATTAAAATATCGGCTTAAACTCTATAAACTTTGCAAAGAGGCTGGAATAATGTTTATTTCCTGTCCTATTTCTTGGTTAAATGAACCTCGAAGGGGAATCTTAACACCTACCCATAATCCACTGACTCCAGTTGATGAACTAGTTCCTCGTGGTTTTACGGTGGGGATCGGGACTGATAATATAGCTGACATTTGGATGCCGTTTAACGATGCAAACATGTGGAATGATTTAAGAGTTCTGATGGAGGCTGCGAGGTATTATGAATTAAACGATTTAGTTAAGATAGCCACAACCAACGGATTAAAAATACTAGGAATAAAATCATGAAAACTATAAATATTTCAGTCGAGGGTAAAAAGAAACAAATTAGTTTTAATGATCACTTTTCTTCTTTGGTAAAAATAAATGAAACTTTAAATCAAGGTGCGGTAAAAAATTATAAAAAGATGGGATTAACATATGTAGATGTACCTGAGGTTGTTGGAATCACAGGTGCCTGCAAAAATGTCGACACGCTTTTTAAAGTTCATAATCGATTCGATATCCCCTTATTTTTTACTCAGACCGGACAACTTTCACTTGAGCAGGCATTACAATCTCTTCCTGGCGTTTTCACTGTTATTCATTCAGGGAGAGATGAGGAAGAAGAAGATGCAAGACATCTTCGTCAATTCAGACTCACCGAGGAAGAATTTGATTGCACTATAGTAGGTATGACGAGAGAAAATTACAACGAAGATACAATGTTTGAAATACTTTTAAAGCATATTCAAAAAACAATTCAGTCGATGATAAGGGAAGTAATTGAGAATCATAGTCTCATACTGAAAGAGAACTATAAAAGGAATACCTCAAGATTAAAATACACAGCAAAATCAGATTTTTTAAGAATAGATTATGAAGGCGGAATAACGTTGTTAAACAAAAACGGCTATCCTTCGGTTAGATTTGGTGATGATTTAAAAGCAGAACATGAAGCAAAAATAGCCTCACTTTTAAATAGAAAAGGTCAGGAACTTCCAGTCTTTATAACGAGATATCCGAAAGAAATAAAATTTTTTAACATGAAAGTCTCTACAAAAGATCCTCGAGTAGTTTTATCAGCAGACCTGATCTTTCCCTATGCAGGTGAAGGTACAGGATCAGCCGTGAGAGAACACGATTTTGAAAAGTTGAATGAACGTCTACTTAGTTCTACGATGTACAAACTACATACTCAGCGTGGTGGGAATTATCAAGATTTCAAATGGTACCTTGACATTATCAACTGAAAAAGATATAAGAAATGTATCGCTATTTTCTCTCTTGAATCGACAAACAGGCGACTGGGATAAGAAGAAATATGGTCAAGCGTCGATTATAACACCACGACAGAGACATATTCTGCTCAGTATCGGAAAAACAGAAAATAAGAAATATCTTCTTCCTCATATTAAAAGACTAGTAAAGAAAGATAGTGTAATATTGTATGCGACTGAAAGCACCCATAATTTTTTGAAGAGAAATGACGTTTTAACATTGTATGTGCATAAAATTTCAGAAATCGGAAAAACCCCAAATATTAGCGAGTTATTAACGAGAAAAGTCTTTGATATGGTAATCAATATTCCCACCCGAGGACAAGTGAGAGCAACAAGCGAGTTTACTGATGGTAAACTCATAAGAAAAGGAGCGGTACAGATGGGAATTTCTCTTATCACTGATCCAGAAGTGGCAGTTGAGGTTATTGGCAATCTTTCACATTGAAGCATGAAGAAAAAATCCGTCGAAGAAATATTAAGGGTTTCGTTCGCGCGACTTCGCTTAAAGAATCCTTTAATGTTGGCCTCTGGTATTCTAGGACTTGATCTCCATTCGCTCGAACGAATCGCCGATGAAGGAGCAGGAGCAGTAGTCATGAAGTCTTTAACTTCACTCCCCCGCAAGGGGCACAATAACCCAATTCTTCTTGAATTTGAGGCTGGACTAATGAATGCCGTGGGCTATGCAAACAAAGGAATCGATCATGGACTTGTCGAATTTGCGAGATGGAGAAGCGACATTCCTCTCATTGGGAGTATTGTTGCTTCAGACGCGAAAGAATTTGCTCAACTCGCAGAAAAAATGAACTCTTTACCAATAGTTGCATTGGAGATACCACTTTCTTGTCCTCATACTCCTGGTCTGGGACTCCTTGCTGGTCAAGGGACTCCGAAAGCAACTGCAGAAATCACAAAGGCAGTAAAGAAAAAAACAACATTTCCTCTTATAGTTAAACTTTCTCCTTCAGTTGAACCTGTAGGAGATATTGCAAAAGCTGCCGAGTCAGAAGGAGCAGATGTAGTAAATATGGGAAATACCTTAGGTCCTGGAATGAAAATCAATATCGAGCGAGGACAACCCTTGATGGATTTTAAGGTAGGTGGTCTAAGCGGACCAGCAATTAAGCCTGTAGTCATTCGTGCTGTTTATGATATCTACAAAGCTGTTAAAATTCCCATCATTGCAACTGGAGGAATCATGACAGGTGAGGATGTAATTGAGGCTATTATGGCCGGAGCGTCAGGTGTACAGATAGGATCAGGAATTTATTACAGAGGAATGGATATTTTCAAAAAAATAGCAAAAGAAATGATTGAGTGGATGAATAAAAATAATTATTCATCA
>JACPMD010000114.1 GCA_016186235.1 Candidatus Roizmanbacteria bacterium
AAGGGAGAGGGCTTTCGCGAAGCGCTGTATTATCTAGAAGGTGATAAAATCCGCAAATGGCTCCTCCCTCGACCAGATCCCACAAGAATGGGTGATGGGATTGGGGGAATTTTCCTAGATACGACTGCTTCGGACAACAAAACCTTTTATGCAATAGTACGGTGTGATGTGTATGGAGGCCTTTGCCCCACAGAGTTGGGGTGGAAGTTCTATCTCTATCAATTAAAATTTAGTTCTGACCCCAATGTCCCGCTTGAGGCTTACCGAATGAGCAAACTTACCGCCTCGGGCACAACAAATGGTCTTTATTACCTTCACATAAAAATTAAAAATCACCCTAATAATCCTTCTAAAAAAATTGTTTACGGAGATTCAGGAAATTTATCGACAAGCCAGTATGTTTTTACTATCTCCGACTTTAATCCTTCTTACACAACCATGAATATCGCAAGACAACCTATAAGTGAAATGGGGTCATATCGGGATTATGTTATCGAAAACGATGACAATGGTGATATTTTATGGTTATCGGGGAGGGGAAATGTGTTTAGAGCAACTGGCATCGGACTATCTGAAAATCCTACCATTGAGTCAATGACCCCAGAAGAACAATATAAACTATTAGCAAATCCTTATACGGAATCGATCACAATTGACTCTAATAATAATATAATTATAGGCCACATACCGCTAACAGGTCAATTTAATAATGCATCTGTAACTATATTCGAACATATACAATTGTCACCAACAACCACCTCCTCTCCTTCACCGACTCATACCCCTACACCAACTCCAACAAGAATACCCACCCCAACTCCTTTCCCAACAAAGACTCCAACGCCTACTTTAACGCCATTCCCGACTCGAACTCCTACCCCCTCACCGATTCCCACTCCTGGAGTTTATAACGGCGGGTTTGAAATTGATCAAGATTTAAATGGTAAACCTGACGGGTGGAAGGAAAAAAATTTGACTACTTTAGATAGAGTGGTTAATGATACAAGAAACGGAGTAAAAACAAAAACAATGAGATTTGTTTCCAGGGAAGTCGGCAAGCCGACTAAAATTCTAGAACAGGCTCTTAATGGAACTCTCAAAAAGGGGACAACATTCACGCTTTCTGGGTTTAATAGACTTACTAAAGATCTTCAATCGGGAAAGATTCAACTTAAAGTAGTCGCAACTGATACAAATGGTCGAAAAACGGCGTATCCTCTTGTCTTTGGTTCAAAAACTCACGATTGGCAAAAAAAAAGCGGGTCTTTCAAGCTTGAGAAAGACGCATCGATTCTTAAAGTTATTATTAAATATTCTGGGGTTGGCGCAAATGCTTTTTTTGATGATATTCGCTTGAGATTCCCTTCAGAATCAAATAATTTTTCTCCGTCTGCAATGGTTGAACAGGACGATTAGCATATGAAACTTACTCTTCCGAAGCAATTGTTTCTCATCTTAAGTATCATCGTTGGCCTCGCATTTCTTTTCACAAGCTACATTCCGAACATCTACGAGGCTAAGACTGTCAAACTGCTTCCTCCAGATAGGAAAATGATCGTCGGCGAACACATGTATACCTATGATTACAACGTCTATCTCTCAAAAATTAGACAAGGCATGGAAGGACGTTGGACGGTTGTCGATAACTATGACAATAACCCCGAGTCATCGGGGGTCTTCTTACAAATGCTCTATCTTCTGTCTGGGAAAATCGGTGGAATCTTTGCTCTTTCACCAGGCCTCACATTTCATCTCCTTCGAACGGTAGCAAGTATCGCTTGGGTTATTACAATAATATTTTTGAGTTTCTATTTTCTCAAGAAACCCTTACTGGCATTTATTGGAGTTCTCCTCTCTCTTTTTGCAGCAAGCTGGCCGGTTTTCTATACCTATCAAGGAACGACGTGGGTTGGGATGTTTATGTCATGGTGGCAGGAACTGGATGTGTTAAAACGTATAAGCTACATTCCACACTATACGGTCAACTATATTATCACCGCAGTTTTTGCAGTTTTTCTTGTTGCATACGCTAAAAAATCCGATAGAAAAATCTTTCTTGCAATCTGTTTCTTATTGTTTTTCTCTTTTTTTATCCATCCTTCCGCAGGGCTCCTATTTTTAATCTCGTGGACTCTCTTTCATGTGATAAACTTTTTCGGGTTTAAAGCATATTCTAAGAATCGAGTCATTTTTATTGCTTACCATAGTGTTCTCCTCTTTCTTATCGTAGCAATACCTCTACTCTATTTCCAATATGTTACCTCAGACTATCCCTGGAAAAGCCTTATTGATTTCGACAAGCTCTACCGCTACCCGGTAAACGTGAAAGATTATATCCTTGCACTAGGTCCTGTATTTTTTACCGGCATTTTGGGAGCATTGCTCGTACTTTGGAAAAAGGACTCAAGATTGCTCAGTCTGGTAACCTGGTTTGCGGGCGCATTTTTAGCTATTCTGGCTTTTAAAAAATTTCCATTCCAGTCCGAACTGCGCTTCGTCCAGACTGTAAATCATGTACCGCTGGCTATTCTATCGGTGTATCTCTTCTCCCAGATTCTTTTATTTTGTAGAGAACGGTTTAAGACCGTTCCCTATTTTTTTATAAAATTTATAATTATTATAACCGTTATAATAGTTATATCTATCGGCCTCGTTCAGTCCTACTTCTCTATTAAAGCCCAGACCGACTTCATCCATCAACGCATCGTCGCAGCCCTCCCTCTCGTTCCTTATCCGCCTCAAGTTATGTATCCTCTGAAAGATTTATACGAGATTATGTCGTGGCTCGATAAAAAGACAAAAAATGAAGAAGTTGTCCTTTCACATATTTATACCGGAAATTATATCCCTGCCTACTCAGGAAACTTTGTCTATCTCGGGCATAATCCTGAGACGCCACACTACGAGGAACGGGTTAAAAAACTAGAGCTGTTTTACTCTGGAACGCTTTCGAGTGCTGATGCGAAGAAATTCCTAAAAGAAGAGCGCATTTCCTATGTAGTCTACGGTCCGCAGGAATGGGAAAAATCAACAAATGGAATAAAGCAATATTCTTTCTTAACTCCTATCTTTTCTCTCTCTTACGCAACGCTCTATAAGGTACAATGAGCAACATGCACTGCTTTCTCTGCAGAAAAAATAAATTTAAATCCATGTATCTCTTGGGAACAAAAATAATTCAAAGGTGCGAGAATGATGGGCTTTTTTTAGCCCATGCAATCTCTCGCCCCAAACTCTATGGAAAAGATTATTTTGAAAGTAATCCGCATCCTGCTCAAATGAATGAACGTTATTTTCTTGAAAAACTTCGAACGATTAAAAGTTTAACGAAAAAAAGTAAGCCACGGATATTAGATGTGGGATGCGGGTGGGGAGAGTTCGAGGAGGTCTTAGAAAAAGAAAATGTTCCCTACCTGGG
>JACPMD010000115.1 GCA_016186235.1 Candidatus Roizmanbacteria bacterium
ATGCGCGCTTTGGAAGAAACAGACGACCTTGCCGTCCTTGGCATACGCGGGCATCCCGTACCAGGTTTTCGGCGAGAGAACTGGCACACTGGCTTTGATGATCGAATGAATCCGCATGGCTATTACACGATCCGGTCCCGGCATCTCTGCGATCTTCGCGAACACGTCGCTTTCCCCATCGGCCTTGTCCACTCTCAACTCCTGGATGCGCTCCTTCATCGCGGCTCGCTCCTCGTCAGAGAATCCCTTGAACTTCTTTTTCATTGAACATCATCTCCTTTCAAAAAACGTGTCTTTTTTTGTTGCTATAATAGTTGCAGTATATCAAAATCGTCTCTGACTACCCTCTCTGAATAAGCTTGACAACTTTTTGTCTGTTTAGTATCATAATTGTATAAACGCCTCGTCCATGCCTCCGGGCCCGACGAGGTTTTTTGTTATACTCAATCTTATGAGTACAGTTCTCTTCGTCGATGGCGAAAACTTCCTTCATAAGGTAAAAGAGGTATTGGCTGATAGGAAAATTGATGTGCGAAAAGTTGATTTATCTAAGAATGAAAGATTCTTTAACGATACTCTTTTAAAGGGACTACTCTGAGACCTTGTATTTTCTTTTTCTGGTGCTTAGGATTATCTGTAATGAGATCTGCTTTTTTTTCTTTTGCCAATGCCATAAATGATGCATCATAAAAAGTTACATTATTTTCATGAGCTATTTGCATAGCGTTTTGGGCTTGTTGCTGACTTTGAGGAACGAAATGAATAGGAATACTATAAAGAGTTGTAAGTGAACCTAATGTATTTGGTAAAGACATTTTTTTATTAAGAAGAGCGTTACCGACTTCGCACTTAGCTAGTTCAGGCATTATGATAGAAGATTTGTCTCCTTGGACATCTTTAAGAATCTTATCAGCCTGTTCTGTATAATTCTCGTCCTGTTTGTTAAGCCATTTTACTGCTACCGAAGAATCTAGAATTAATGTTTTTTTAGTTTTCATGGCTTAGTGACTTTCTCTATCTAAAACGATAAAACCTGATAAATTTCCTCTTTTCCCTTTATAAGATCTACTTTTCCTAATATTTTCCCATATCTTCATCCAATCAGTTACTTTCTGTCTTTCGTAAGGTCTTATTATTAATTCATTGCCTGAAACCGTCGCGAGCGAGACGACTGAATTAGGAGAAGACCATTTTAAAACTCCTCTTATTTTTTCAGGGATGGTTAATTGACCTCTATCTCTGATAATAGCTGTGCCCCGGATATCTGTCATATATTCAGAATATCAGAAAATCAGAATTTGTCAAGTGGAATTTATTTATGATTCTCTGTTATACTAGCTTTATTCTTTCGGGGAAATTGTGTAACCCCCTCTAGGCGGGGTAAACCTAAAGAAATTTGGGCAGCTGTTTATTGTAATCGCTGCGTTACTTTGGAGTTTTGACGCGATACTGCGAAGAAGTCTCTACACGCTCCCTCCCTCTGTCGTCGTATTTTGGGAGCATATTTTAGGACTTCTCATTCTTCTACCGATCGTATTCCGAAAACGTCAGGAAATAAAAAGCATGACGCGAAAAGAGTGGGTAGCGATTCTTATCGTAAGCCTTTTTTCAGGCGCATTAGGGACAATTTTCTACACAGCGGCCTTGGGAAAAGTGAATTATATTCAATTCTCTGTCGTTGTCCTTTTGCAGCAGCTCCAACCTATCTGGGCAATCATTACCGCGGCAATACTCTTGAAAGAAAAATTGACAAAAAAATTTGCAGTTTGGGCATCTATAGCAATCATAGGGTCCTATTTTGTTACCTTTCGTGATCTTCGTATAAATATTTCTCCTGGAAATGCTACTCTTATTGCGGCACTCTTGGCAGTATCTGCTGGGGTTATGTGGGCGACTTCAACGTCTTTTTCTAAAATCGTATTACACAAAGTTTCATTTATCACTGCAACATTTCTTCGTTTTCTCTTTGCGCCCCTTTTCGCTCTGTTTTTTGTAGCCGCCTTAAATCAACTCCCCTCCCTCACTCGAATTACGACTAACCAGTGGATAACCTTATTTACCATCATGCTTTCGACAGGGATGGTTGCTCTTCTCATCTATTATTATGGACTCAAGAAAACTCAAGCAAAAATAAGCGCGATCTGTGAGCTGGTATGGCCAGTATCTGCGATTTTTATCGATTATTTTTATTTTAGAAACAGTTTTTCAACGACTCAGATTATTGGTATCGCTGCAGTTCTTTTTTCTATTTACAAAGTATCCGGATTTAAAAAGTGATCTATGTGGTATGAGGGCTTAGTAATGAAAGGCACTCAGCATGGAAGAAAGATTGGATTTCCAACAATCAACCTCGATCCAAAGGTATTAACGCATGAAATCAAAGAAGGCGTGTATGCCGCAGAAGTACTCTATCAAAATAGAATATATAAGGGGGCATTGTATTTTGGTCCGCGGCTGGTGAAAAACGAGACACACACTGTACTGGAAATCCATATCATCAATTTCGCTAAACAAATTTATACTAAACTGGTCAAGTTTAGACTTAGGACGTTTATCCGTGCAGTTATGAATTTTAAGTCGATGGAGGAACTGCAAAAACAAATTG
>JACPMD010000122.1 GCA_016186235.1 Candidatus Roizmanbacteria bacterium
GTATGGACTGACCCTGACCTGAAGGACTGGTCCCCGCTGACGATTGACCTTGTTGTTGTTGAAAAAATTGCGGCGGTAACGAACCGCTGAACTGAAATCCATATTTGCTTGCTTCCTGCTTGAACTGTTGCTCGAACTGTTGAAACTGCTGTTGAAATTGTTCAGACTGGAAAGGCGATCCTGAACCAGCGCCTGGTTGTGTTTGTTGCTGACTACCTTGGGGTTGAAAATTTCCTTGTCCTTGCTGGCTATATTGTTGTTGATTACCAGACTGCTGATATTGATTCTGTTGAGGTTGAGTATACCCTTGTTGTCCTCCTGGTTGCTGGTATTGATTTTGCTGTGGCTGTGAACCAGTCTGTTGCTGTTGTTGAGTTTGTTGATCGGGCTGTTGCTGCGGAGGTGGCTGAGATTGCTGCTGGGTTTGATTTTCCTGAGGAGGTGGTTGCGGTTGGGATTGTTGTTGCTGTTGAGGCGGTGGCGCTCCTCCACTATCTCCAGGTGGAGGTGGGTTCCCACCACCGTCTGGAGGCGGGGGTTCTTGAGCGATAAATCTTCCTAATACATTACTACTCTTCAACCCTTGGTAAACCTTATTTCCTATGAAGACCGCAATAAAAACCAATGTAACTATTGCAATAGATCTTATAGAAAAGTATGAGACCTTATTTTGTCTTCTCCTCGCATGAGCACGTTTCCTTGAAGCTCGCCTTCTCATATATATGAGTAGAGCAGACATTTGTCTGCTTGTCAAGAGGTAGTGTGATAATGATCACTTAATCTTCTATTCAATCAATCCTTTGCTTTTCAAATCTTTGAATATTAAACGTACTGCGGGAGCAGTATCTTCCTTACCAAAGTAGTCTTTGTGGGAGAAGAAACCTATCTCTTCAACTTCTGACCCGTGACTTAATCTCCCAATATATTTTCCTGTATAACAGAAAGTCCGTACTAATACACCTTCTGCTTTTCCATAGGCTTCCGCCTCAAAAACGCCATAAAAAGTAAGCGTAGAAGGATCAAGTTTTACCTGCAACTCCTCTTTTACCTCTCTTATCAAAGTTGCGTGTTGATCTTCATCGCGGTCTCTTTTCCCGCCTGGCATATAGAATGCTTTCTTACCTCTGCTTCGGGCAAGGAGTAACTTTCTATCTGTTATATGAATGAGCGCAATCGTCTCAATGATAGTAATCTTTGAAGACTGTTTCATCACCTCAAAAAAGCAATCTGTATAACGAGTATAAGGATATAAACTCCGAGAAGAACGCTCCCCTCAAATCGGGATATTGTTTTTCGCGTCAGCATGAATAGAAATAGCATTAAGCTCATGACGATCATAATAGGAATGTCAAAATAGATCCACCGTTGCGAAATCGCAATCGGTGAAAGAAATGCCAAAAGCCCCATCGTTACTAAAAGCGTGAAGATGTTTGAACCTAACGTTTCTGATACCGCCACGTCCCCCATCCCCCTTTTGGTAGCTTTATAGGCGGCCAAAATATTTGGGATTGATGGGCCGATTGCTCCTATCGTTAAACCAACAACAACTTCATTGAGAGAAAATAATCCAACTATTTGAATTAACGTAGTGATAAAAAATTGGGCTCCTAGGATCAGTAAAACAAGTCCAAGCAAAAAAGCAGTCCAGCCAGACTTTAAGTTCGCGAATTCAAACCCTAAAAGTTCAAGTTTTATCTCAATTTCTTTATAATCTCTTTCTTTTTGTAGTTTGCTCGCGAGTTTTTCTTGCATAAATACATTCACGACGTAGGGGATGAATAAAAGCATGAACGCAAGTCCTTCCAGACGTGTCAACACACCGCCCGACGCTACCGCAAATACTAAAATTGGGGTTACGACTGAAAAGATACCATCACGAAGAATTACATACGTATGCGCTCGTAGGGGCCTTATCAGAGCAGAAAGACCTGTCATAAGACCGATGTTGCAGATGATAGAACCTAGGGCAACCCCTAAACTTAAGCTTGGATGACCACGGATTACTCCGTAGATTACAACCAATATTTCCGGCAAACTAACGGCGATTGAAACAAGAATAAGTCCAACAGCAACGCGCGAGACGCCCAACCTCCTCGCAAGAGGGATGAGAGAATCGGTAAACCAGTCTGACCCTTTTCCTATCATCAAAATACTTAAGAAAAGGGAGGCGATTACGACAAATAAATTCATGACTTAATTATATCAGTAGAGGTACTGCGGGCTAGGGGCGAGGATCAGGAATCTGTTGAAGTTGAGCTACGATTTGTTCTTCGCTTAAATTCCCATAGGTAATTAACGCTTTGTCTCGATCTTGTATCTGCTTTGAAAGTAAATCGTCGTCTTTTTGTCCATTGAGATAGAAAGTTAGCCTTCCTGTCTCGTTTGTGCAAAACGCCTCCTTTGTTCCTGTTGTCAAACAATCCTTTGTGAGTTTAAATGGCAGAGTTTTAAAAAAATCATCCCATGTAATTCCCTCTTTCTTCACCGTCACAATACTTGGATTTTGCGGCTCTATATAAACATCAGCAGAGAGATTATGATA
>JACPMD010000123.1 GCA_016186235.1 Candidatus Roizmanbacteria bacterium
CTAACCTCAATGTTCCTCTGGGGTTTTCTGGAAAAGCAGAGATCTCAGACTTGAGATCAACCGATTTTGTTACCCCTCTTCTCCAGTCAAGCGGACAATACACGTTGTATCTCTCGCAGCCAGGACCAGGCGCCCCAAATACCCTTGATTTTAATAATCTTGAGTCGCAGTATAACAGTCAACGTCTCACGTTCTGTTCAACCTCAAATAGTGTGGCGCTTGAGCTTACGTTTATGAAGAATACCGTGCCTGCCACTGTTCGAAGATATGTTATTAATCCCCCAGGAAGTCCTCTTGTGCAAGGAACAGGCATGCGGACTGCAAGCCCTGGTGGCGCATCGTGCCCTTCCTCAACTCTAGCTGGAGAAGATTTTGATTATAACTATACCCTAAGCGTAGCCGACGTTGGCTCAAACAATGTACTTCTTTTTATTCGACTCATAGGTAGTGGGAGCGGAGCAAAAATCGGAGTGAAAGGAGTACCAAACTTACCCTTACCCCTCCAAGGGAGAACGATTACCTCTGATGCAAAATCGGACAATACGGGAGTAACAAAAAAAGTACTGCTTTTTCAATCATATCCTCAGATTCCAGCCGAGTTTTTCGTGACGAGGTTTTGAGCAATTCTTACATTTGAAAAGGATCTACAAAGATTGGTTGCGGTGAAGAGATAAACCAAGATAAGTTGTACAACTGTAGGTGTATAATATACTTAAGGGATATTCTATGGTTTGACCTGACAAACATGAGATACCTCGCCGAAGAACTCCAAAAGTTTTATCGCAAGAGTGGGAATAAGCTACTTTTTACAAATGGTATGAGTTTAAATCAATTAGCTTTGGAAATGTGGGAATATTTGGGAGAAGAGGGGATGGATTCAAGCCTACTATCAAAGATCATCAATGGGAAAAGGTTGCTTACAAGAAATCAGTTAGATGCTTTCTGCAAAGTACTTCATCTGAATAAACTTGAGATATACGATATTCAAAACGCTCTAGGGAAAGACCTACTCTTCAAATATGTGGGAGAAGCCATACCAATATCAAATTACGGTGACGTAGTTGCAGACCCTTATATTAAGAAAATGATTCCGCGAGAGATGAAAAGACTGAGAGAGAAAGGAAACATTCGAGAAGCGATGAAAATCGTCTCTTTTTTTGAGCAAATTCTGAATTTTACCCCCAAAGTTAAAAACGCCAATCTTGATTTGTTAGCAAGAATTTTAGACGAAAAAGTAAGATGTTTTATATATACAGAAAGGCCTGAAGATTTGCTCCCCAAAGTGGAAAGGATTAACTCTTTTACTATATATATTGGATTAAAAATGAACGATCCTGACATAATTAGTATGTCACACGCCAATATAGGCGGCTCTTTTTATGTGGCTAAGAAACTACGTGACTCGGCTGAATATTTAGAAAAAACATTGCCTCTAGTTGATGGTGCTACAAAAGTTGAGTATGTCAGAACACTCCTCAATGATTATGCTTTTTTAGGCGACTATCATCAATATAAAAAGACCTATTTTAAGGCTGAAAAAATATTAAGCGAGAAAGAAAAACATAATAAAAGCCATATAGCCTCTATGCATGAAGCAATATCCCGGTCTTTAGCATTAATTGGCGAGACTGATCTTGCTAGTAAACAACTCGATGAGGTTGACAAATCAGGAGTAGAAACTTTTTTTAAATCCGAAATAGTACGAGGTAAAATGTTTGTTTGTCATCAGGCTTTTCGACAGAAGAAAAAAATTGATATCGATAAGGTGCGAGATCTTTTTAGGCAATCTCGTCATCAAAGATTCCTTTTATTTAAAAGACACCAATCTCAAATAACAAAAATGTACCAAGAAATATGTGGAAGGAACGTAAAATAATAAACCAAGCTCAGGTTTATCTAGAAAACCAACCGATAGATGCGGCACATGATCTTGCACACCACAGCAGAGTAGCGCGGAACTGCCAACTGATTATCAAAGCAGAGCATTTAAGGGTTAACCGGACAAATGTGATGATTGCTGCTTGGTGGCACGATGTGGAATCTCAAGAGGGAGAAACAAATCTGCTTGAGAAAGAAATGAAAAAAGGTGGGTTTGACGAAAACACATCGTGGACACACATTTGGAAAAGTACAAGAAACAATCGAAGCGAGGATTCTTTTTGACGCAGACAAGCTAGAGTATTTTAATCCGGAACGAATGTATGAGGCGATTAGAGATGCAGAAGCGGGAATATTACCTGTGGAAAAATTGCGCAAACATTACGAGGCGTGGCGGCAACGATATCAAGAAGTGCTGGACTCATTTCATTTTAAATTTAGCAAAGAACTCGCTTATAAAAACTTGCCAGCGACCGAAGCTGCAATAAAAAATATTGGAACCTTTCTGAATACTTAGAGATATTGACATTTTTGTCAATGAACTCATTCTTGCTTTAACCTAAAATTTTGTCAATTTTTCTGACAAATTTGTCATTCACATTACGATATTGCTAGATTACATTTCAATCGAATGAGACTTAAAAATAAACTTATTCACTGTCATCATATTCTCAAATATCCTTATTTATATAATTATCCTCAGGAAAAGAAAACTCTAGTTAACTCAATAAAATCCTTACTTGACTCAATAATTTTTGTCATGCGTAAATTTATAATCTAAAAATAAATATGCGATTTTCTATAGTATTTTTGACAAATTTTTACAATAAAGTGAGTAATATTGACGATAAATTAATCTTATAGCAATATTCTAAAGTGTGGAAAGACCACGAAATTTAGGTATAAAAGAATATCTATCTTCAGGAGATTGCATACTTAAGCAAGGTGTTCTGTTTGTCCCTGGTGCTTTAAGGGGGGCGCTTTACGATATTAACACGGGCCGTGTCTATTCTGTTAATCAGTCCGCTTGTCAAATATTGACAGGAAATTTACAAAATGTAGAATTTTGGGATAACTTGGAGACAATCGGACTTGTTAGCAAAGATAAGACTGAACATCAAAGTATTCTTCCTGAGTTGCTGCAAAAGCCAGAGCTCCAATTTGTTTGGTTTGAGTTAATTTCGGATGATTGTAACGAAAGCTGCGTTCATTGTTATGCAGACAGTATGCCGCCTACTCATAGAAAAACATTAGGATTACCAACTCGGGGATTTATTCCTTTAGAAGTTTCGGCTGATACAGAGAGAAGAAAAACAAAATTAACTGCCGAGGACTGGAAAGTTTTAATAAAGGATGCCCATTCACTGGGTTGTAGAACTTGTCAGTTCATAGGAGGTGAACCATTTCTATACAAAGGCGAGAATGGCGAGAGAGTATTAGATATGGCTGAGTATACAATAAGTCAAGGTTATGACTTTGTGGAAATTTTTACTAACGCCACTATGTTGACACCGGATAAAGTTGAAAGAATTAAAAATTTGGGTTTACATATAGCCGTATCTCTTTATTCTAAAGATCCAGAAATTCATGACAAAATCACTAATACACTTGGAAGTTTTAATAAGACAGTTGGAGCATTAAAATTACTAAAAGAGGCGGGTATCCCAACCAGGGTGGAAACAGTATTAATGAGACATAACGAAAAAACAGTTGAAGAAACTCAAGAGTTTGTCGAAGAAATGGGTTTTTCTCATAAGCACGCCGACGTACTTAGACCAAAAGGAAGGGGTGATAATCCTGCAGTAATGCCCAGCAAGGAGTCTGTCATAAGATACGGTCTTATGACTTCACCAAATTTTAGCGCTGATAAAGAAACACTGTCACGTTATTTATCCGGACATAGCTGCCTTTTAGGAAAGATAACAATCACTGACAGTGGGGATATACTACCTTGTATTTTTTCAAGAAATCTATCAGTTGGGAGTGTCAAGAATAATTCACTTCAAGAAATTGTGGTAGGTCAGAAGCTTGAAACTGTTTGGAGAAATACAAAAGATCAAGTTTTGGTATGTCAAGATTGTGAATATAGATATGTTTGTTTTGATTGCAGACCTCTTTCTGAAGGAGTAAATCAAGGAAAAGGAGAGTATCTATCTGCACCTTACCCTCGTTGTACTTATAATCCTTACACTGGTGATTGGGCTAAAGGAGTCTGGAGAATAAATGATGACGGTAATCCTTATTATGATGAATCTCTAAGGCCGATAATTGAAGAAGTTCTGTCAACTCAAAAAGTTGTAAGTTTTCAACCATCTGGACACTAAATTTAGAAAGGGGTGAATTTTATGAAAGAAAACGGTGAATTATTAGCAGTACAGTTAGCATCGGCAGTACAACAAGAGCCAACAATTGAGTTAGTAACTCCTCAAAAAGAGTTGTCATCAGAAGTGTTCCAAGGACCACGAGTCCCATGCGCGCCTACAATACTTCCGCCTGGGCCAAGACCATGTGCGCCTGATTTTACGCCGAGACCAACGCCATGTCTTCCAGCGTGTTCACCAGCACAAGTTTGTAGTCCATCCTTTCCTTGTATGCCTAATATAGTGAAACCGCCACCTAAACCGCCAGGCCCACATTAGGATAATTTTCTGACAAAATCTAACAGAAAGTTTAACGCATAATCATAATTCTAGGCCATGTTTTAGGGAAGTTGGAGACAATTATTTTACCAAAGACAAAGGCAAAATTATGAGGATATCTACTCGGAGTCAAGTTAGAATCATCTCTATCTAAGTTTTTTAACTGTTCTTCTCTAATTAATTTCTCCAACTGTTTTTTAATAAAGACATCAAGGTTGCGTTTATGGTTTTTCCAGAGTATCTCGCTTGCTGCATATTCTGCACAAAAAGCGTAAAGCTCTCCGAATCCAAAATCCATAGGAAAGTAAATATTTTTTTTAACCTTTTTGCCTTCGTAAAGTTGTTTTGCCATTTTTAGAAAACTAACATTTTCTTTTTTATTCGAATACCACCAAAGTTTGTGCCGATTCCAATATATGTGGCCGAATTCGTGAACAATGGTCGCAAGGAAAGATTGGCGAGTGACGTAAGGATTATTCTCTATATTATTATTTTTTTGCAAATCAATAAAAGGAGTCAGAAGTCCCCCATTTATTTTTGGGATGTCA
>JACPMD010000117.1 GCA_016186235.1 Candidatus Roizmanbacteria bacterium
TCATTTCACGCTCCTTCATGCCGCGGCTGGTTAACCCTGGCGTACCCATTCTAATTCCCGATGGATAGAAAGGCGGATTAGGATCAAAAGGAACTTTATTTCTATTGAGTACTATTCCCGCTTCTTCTAAAGCCTCCGCTGCTGTATTGCCGAGGATTTTCTGCTTACGAAGATCTATAACCATTACGTGCGTATCTGTCCCACCACTTTGCAAATCATATCCCATTTTGACGAGATTGTTTGCTAGTTCTTTTCCGTTTTTTACTATCTGTTGATTATAGGTAGCAAAACTTTTTTTGCTTGCTTCTTTGAAAGCTACCGCAAGAGCTGCAGTTACGTTATTATGCGGGCCACCTTGTAAACCTGGAATGATTGCTGAATTTATTTTCTTCCCCATGTCTGGATCTCGCCTCAAACCTTTTCTGGTGACTAAAATAATCGCTCCTCTTGGACCCCTTATCGTTTTATGAGTGGTAGTAGTAATTACATGAACGTAGGGTGCAGGATCAGGATACACCCCTGCAATGACCATTCCCGCAACATGAGAGATATCAGCCATCAATATCGCATTCGCTTTTTCTGCAATCTGTGAAAATCTCTTAAAGTCTAATTTGCGAGGATAATGCGTTGTTCCTGCAACAATGAGTTTTGGCCTTTCTCTTAGAACAAATTTTTCTAACTGGTCATAATCTATCCATCCATTCCTTCCGACGTCATACTGAATACTTTTAAAATACCTTCCTGAAAAAGTGACTTTTGGCACCCCATGAGTAAGGTGACCACCGCTAGGCAGCGAGAGCCCTGTTATTTTATCTCCTGGTTCGAGCAAAGCAAAATAGACTGCTGCGTTGGCCGGAGACCCTGAATATGGTTGGACATTCGCGAAAGGGACGTTAAAGAGTTTTTTAGCTCGTTCAATACAAAGAGTTTCAATTTGATCGATGATTTTATTACCTTGATAATATCGAGCATTAGAATATCCTTCAGAATATTTATTGGTAAGCCGAGTCCCAAGTGCTTCCATCACCGCTCCAGATGCGTAATTTTCTGAGGGAATCATCATGAGAGTTTCCTCTTGCCGTTTTTCCTCGAGTTTTATAAGGCGCGCTACTTCTGGATCGACTTTTTTCAGATAAGTCATGTTTGGAAAAGAATACCAGCAGTATCTTAGAAAATCAACGATGATTTATTAAATCAAAGTAGTACAAATAATGTAACTACAGAGGGATCTCGCCAAATTCGGTGTGGCTGATAAAGAGGAACGAGACAGGTAGGAAGCCCTGCTGCATGCGCAGCTTTTACCCCATTCGTCGAGTCTTCAACGACCAAACATTCTTGTTTCCGAGCTTTGACAAATTTTTGAGCACGGAGATAGGCTTTTTCATAACATTCTGGATGAGGTTTGCCCTTTTCAACGTCCTCTTCGCAAATTCTGAAATCGACGTATGGTGTAAGATTAAATTTACTAAGAGCTGTCTCTACGTACCATTTCGTTCCAGAGGATATGACTCCAACAATTTTACCTAATTTTTTCGTTCTCTTAACGGCATAATCTGCCCCGGGTAAAAGAAGGGCCTTTTGCTTTACCGAATGTACAAAGAATTCTTCTCTTGATTTTGCGAGTTCTTTTAATGGTAGTTCTTTTTCCGAAACACCAAGAACGTCTCGTAGAACTTTAAGAGTATCAATGAGTCTTGTACCTAAAAAATCTCGATCTCGAGTAAGTCTGAGTGCTTTTTTAAAGTTCATATCATACTTTTTGAAGACTTTTACATCAGCCTCGTGGTGACTTTCTCTCGCGTCTATCAATAATTCATCAAGATCAAAAAATACAGCTCTGAACATAAGACTATTTGATTTCACATTGTATAATATCAACAACCTAAAATGAAAATTACTACTTTTGAAGAGGCGGAAAAGTATCTATACACCCACATTCCTCGAGGGATGAAACAAAAATTTCCGGGTGATGTAGGACTCGAGAGAACAAAATATTTTTTGAAACATCTTGGCGATCCCCAAAATAAAATAAAAGTAATTCACGTTGCAGGAACATCCGGAAAAGGCTCGACCGCTTATCTCACGAGCCTTCTTCTTAAGAGTTTAGGGTTTAAAGTAGGATTTCACGTTTCGCCATTCGTGGTTGATATCAGAGAGCGTTGCCAGATTAATAATCAATTCATTGCAAAAGCAGAATTTAGCAACTATCTCAATCAGCTCGTTCCCTCTATCGAAAAAGTAAAGCAGTCAAAGTGGGGTGATCCAACCTATTTTGAAATCGTAACCGTTCTCGCTTTTTATATTTTCTCGAAAAGACGTGTAGATTATGCGGTTATTGAAACGGGACTTGGCGGCTGGTACGATGCAACAAACTGCGTAACGAGTGAGAATAAAATTGCGCTTATAACCAGAATCGGCCGTGACCACACCAACATTTTAGGAAGAACGTTGGACAAAATAGCACTGCAAAAGGCGATGATCACCCAAGAAAAAAATACAGTGATTTCCTTCTGGCAGGATTATCGTGCAAGAAAAGTTATCGAAAGAGTTGTAAGAGAAAAAAAAGCAAAACTCTTTTACGTTAAAAGGAATGACAATTTTAATAACATTAAAGTTTCCTTAGAAGGAATTTCATTCAATTTCGAGTTTCTTGATAACAAAATTATAAATATTCAGTTAAAGCTCATTGGATCGTATCAAGCTGAGAATTGTAGTTTAGCCCTCGTAGTAGTTGTTTATTTAAGCAAAAGAGATAGATTTCCTTTTGACGAAAAAAAGATAAGAAAAACACTGCAAGAAGCTCATTTCGCCGCACGGTTTGAAGTAGTTAAAATCAAAGAAAAACAGATCATCATAGACGGCGCGCATAATCCGCAGAAAATGCAGGCTTTCTCCTCGAACTTACAGAGTCTTTTTCCGAATAAAAAATTTCACTTTCTCATTGCATTTAAAGTAGGTAAAGACTACAAAGCTATGCTCAAATATATCATTCCTCTTGCGAGTAAGATTACTGTGACGAGTTTTTTCTATGACAGAGAAGATCTGATCCATCTCTCCCAAGATCCAAAAGAAGTAGGCGAGTCTTTAAAAAAACTCGGTTTTCGTAACATCAAAGTAATCCAAGACCCGAAAAAGGCTTTGCGAAATGTCTTAAGAAGCAAAAACTACAATATTGTAATAACAGGATCTCTTTACTTGATTGGAGTTCTTTATAAAGATTTGAAGAAGTCTTAATTACTGAACTGACTCTTTTACTTACTTTTTCTTTTTAAAGTAGGATAAAGGACTATCGCAACAGCTAAAAGTACTAGGGCACCTACTATGTAAAATGTTTGTAACCAGTCTAGATTCATCTTTTTAAAATTAATAAACTTATTATTAAGAATCCAAGAGTTAAAAGGATTCCAGAAGGAATTATTAATAAGTTTACCACATTTCCGGTAAAGAAAGGAGAGATTATCGAGGCAAAAAAAACTAACGCAACATTTGCTAAAAACTCTGATAAGCGATCAAGTTGAGGCTTACTTAAATTGAGCACATCTACATCCTATTAGTCTGAATTTATGAAATCAATGGACTATTGTCTACAATAATGTGGTCTTCAAAAGTCCAACCTGGAGTAGAGTGTGTCAAAAACCACGATTCATTACCCTTGGCATAATGGACTACATTTGGTTCTATCGTTATTTTTTGACCTTCTTGCAAGATATGCTTTCTGCTATTTTTGTAAACAGTGAGTGTACCTCTTACAGCCTCATAAATTTCTGTTGACTTTTTGTGGTAGTGGGGCCTCGACTTCCCGATAATTGCCAACGCCACGCTTTTTTCGGGATGCTTTGAAGTCGGATCAATTTCACAGATGATTTCAGTTGGATTCTCTGGCGGATTAAGAATAATTTTCTTCCCAGGATATTTTTTCTTGAGTTCTTTTATGATTTTTTTGTTATTCATTCGTACGTTTTCTTAAATAAATAACCATTAATTTCTCTTTTTTTCTTATTCGAGGAATTATCGCTTTATCAATTACATTATATTTTTCGAAATCCTCTAGAAGCCAGCCAGATTTGTGTTCTTCATGAGGATTATTAAGATATCCTTTATGTAGTAAGAAACCTAAAGGAGTAGTAATGACAATATCTTCAACATGCTTAAATAATTCATCAAGCAATTTTAAACCCTCCTCTTTAGTAAAATGCTCAATAATATCCGCAAGGACAGCTAGATCATAAATACCCAGACTTGGTAGAACTTTGAATATATCTCCGATGATAATATCGTTATAGATTATCTCTTGTAGCTCAGAAAGATATCCCTTATAAATATCTACTCCAGTAATTTTAAGCTGCCAATCTTTAGGTTGATAGTTATGCCACTCTTTGGCGTCAAAATA
>JACPMD010000018.1:0-3207 GCA_016186235.1 Candidatus Roizmanbacteria bacterium
AATTATAGAGGTAATGAGCGTTAAGTATAGAGTTGCAGAAAGAATTAATGAAACTTTATAGAGAAATACTGGTTCAAATTCTGGATTTATGTCAGAGTCTTTATTACAAAATGCACCAGTACCATAAAAATTTACACGAAAAACTTCTGCACCACATATATTCCAATAAGGAGAAAAGCTTTGAGATAAGACATAAATTGTCTTTTGTTTATTAGAGAGGATATCTGTAGAAACAACATCTGTTTTTTTAATATCAATGACGCTCTTAGATTCCAACATTGCGTAATATTCTTGACGTAATCTGTTAAATTCGTCATAAGGAATAATGATGAAATAATCCAGAGACAAAGGTTTATCATCCAAATTTTGCAAAGCAATCACCGGACTATCTTTATCTATTTTTATCTCGCCAAAATCTGTCCACTCAACCGTTTCATCCTTTTTTCGAAAGTCATTTCTTGTTAACGAAACGTCATCAATAGTAATTTTTAATCGATTAGTGTAATTTTGAGAGCTAAGAGAGCTTATTAGGATCTTGTATTTCCCCCTTTTTAGGTTGCTTATTTTTTTAATGATGCTATTTTTAGGTGCTTGAATAATTTCTGGATTATAAAAAGTTACTCCCTTCAAGGCGTAATCAAATCTTATATAATTGCCGGGGCTATAAAATTCTTTTGTCGTGTCTTTAGTAAATCTAACTTCAGGATAAAAGGAGAAGTTGAACTTTTTTAGGCTTGCATAAAATGCTTCATCCAAGGAAGCATCATATAAAACTACGCTATCAGAATAATTTTTTTTGAGAATATCGATAGAATTTGTGGCTAAATTAATCAGTGCAACGTTGGGCGGAAGTTTCTCAATCCCTTTAATATCACCAAAATAGTAGACAGCAGGTTTCTCTTTTAAAACAGATTGATTAAAATTTTTAATCTCAAAAATTGAAAAGCCGTCAACTCCATCAATTTCTTTTACGTTCGCATTTTTATTTAATAAATCTAGATAGATAGAGTATTCTGATTGGCTATGATCGACAACGATGAGGCGAGTCATTTCCTGACCTAATCGTTCTGTTGCCCATGGTTGGTCAAGATGCGACTCGATGTAATCAAGATAACGTGAAGACCAGTCAGTAATTTGTTTATTTGAGATAGCGAGCTTTTTTGCTAGTGGATAGAGTAGGAAAATATTAGAATAACCGGAACCATTCGGTACTTTAGGCATCCAATCGTAATGGCCTAGGGTTTGCGTGTTAGGATAGATGGCTACTCTGAAATTCCCTTGTATGTTATTTAAAAATTGGTTCAACTTTTGATATTTTTCGGGAAGTTTGAAAGGCACAACTGTATTACCGAAATGGCCCGAAGTAAAATTGGGATTGATATATAGAATGAAAAAAGTAAACAAAAATATAAATAAAAACAATAGCTTTTTATGTATAAAGCGGCTTATAAAAAGCATCACAATAGGAACAAGAAGGGATAGGCTGAAAAGATAGAGAATCGCAAACTTTGCCGGCTCGCGAAACGGCTTGAATAAAAGTACGTTTTCGAAAAGAAAGTTGTATATTTTCTCAAAAGGGTAACTGATCCCCATGGAGAATATAAGCCCCGCTCCCCCAACAAGAAGAAGAAAGACCGACTTTCTCTTTTCGCTATTTAAAAGGAGACCCATGATGGCGAAGACTGGCAAAATATACTTTAAAGGAATAAGATTCTGATATATTGATTTTTCTATAATTGCTTGTTCAAAAGCACTCGCTCCCAGTATGATATCTATAAGTTTTGTACTGCGTGAGAGATGATACACGTAACCTGAGAGGTAGGTGGGGTCAGGGATAAAAGCTAATTCCTCCTTAAAAAATAATGCCGGTAGCCAAATAAATATATTTAACAAAAATCCAATTACGCCGCCTACAAATAGCGTGAAAAAAAATTGCAGCGTTTTCTTTTTGCTTCCTAATACAAACAGCAAAAAGTAAAAAAACAGCACTATGAGATAAAGGCTCAACAAGTGGGGCATAAGCCAGATTAAGGTACCGATGATCAGTCCTGTAACCAGCATGTATACTCTGCTTGTCTTAGTAGTTCTCTCCTCTACTGCTTTAAAGGTAAAAAGAAAAAGGAGCGGAAATAATCCATGAGCAAGATTGTATTTGATATGTCCGGCAGATATACGGTCTCCCATAAGAGCATGGATAGCATAGATTAGGCCGCTGACAAAACTTAGAGAATGTAAGATAAAAATATTGTTGCTGGCTTTTTTGAACCAATATCGAGCGAAAAAAAACATCCCTACAAAAGGCAAAAAAAGAGCTAATAAGATAAGAATTTTTGTGGCAAAGGTATTAAAGATTAACTGCAAAAAAGTAAGAAAAAGTAAGTAAGGAATATTGCTCGCCGCTGGGAGTATCCAAAACACCGAGTTTACCATAACTTGTTGTTAAAGCGATATTTGAGTGACCAAATGTAGTATAGTCACCCCAGGCACTTAAAAAATATTTTAAGAAGAAAAAATAATTGTTTGAGCCGAAAAATTCCCCATAGACAATGTTTCCGTCTTTGAATAAAAATTTTCTGGTAACGAAAACAAGAATAACTGAGAAAAAAATAAATGGGTAATAGTTAATCAGTCTTTTCATCATTTTTTTTCTACGATAATCTCCCACTCATAATAGCCGATTATAGGAATTTTAATTTTTCGTATGAGGTTAAATACTATATTTTCTGCAAAAAGCCGTCTGTTTCTGACCATGACGCGTCGGGCTATAAAATCTACAACAGGAAACCAGAGTAAAGTCTTTTGAGATTCTACTATCTTGTATCTGTTTTTATCGATTAATCGGAGGAGCTCGTCGTCTTTAGTGTATTCTCTCAGATGAGTTTTATCCATAACCCATTTTCCATTTCTTCTCTGGTAGTACCAGCCGTAAGGTTTCTTAAACACCGTAGTAATATAAGCATGACCTCCTCTTTTCAAAGTTCCATCGACTGTTTTTAGCATTTTTTTATCGTCAACATGTTCAATGACCATTGTTGAAATGATAAAATCAATACTATCCTTCTTTATTGTCCTTAAATTTTCGGCGTCATCTACTCTTGCATAAATTTTGGGGTCTATCTTTTGAACTAAAGCGATACTCTTTGGCGATGTATCTATGGCGAAGATTCTTTTACCAGTAAAATAGCCGTTATTTTTCAAAGCATATAA
>JACPMD010000018.1:3276-6773 GCA_016186235.1 Candidatus Roizmanbacteria bacterium
CCAAGAGTGAAGTAAAAGAGACCGATTCAAGATATTTTTTTAATAGGCCTGGGATCTTAGTATCATAATACTGACACAGATAATCCGAATAATCTGATTCTGTAACTTCGCTTGATTTTTCACTCTTTTCTTTTGGCTCGAAAAAGGAGAACAAAAATCCCAATAACCCTCCAAGGTATTCGGCAGACCGGAATATAATAAAAAGCAACGTCGTAAGAGGATTTGCCAAAAATAATCTCCAATGACGAAAATACGAAGGCTTAAAAGGATTGTAGCTTGTAATCCAGGATTTGGGCCTTTTCTTAAGATAACTGAACATCTCTCTGCCGTACATAAAATGTTTTTTAAATGATTTAACGATCGAAAGATCGCCTTCGTTATGAAGTACGATATTTCGGGCTCTTTTTGTTGTATAACCTTTTTCCAGTAATTTTTGCGAGAGATCGAGGTCGTCTCCGCCTGCGCCGAGCGACAGATCAAATCCTTCAATGCTGTCCCAGACAGTTTTTTTGAAAAAACGCGGGCTTTCCATAGAATTATCATTCCAGTAGCATCTTCTTTCCAATTGTTTGGCTTTTGCCCACATTCCAACGCCGTATGAATCTTCTGCTAATATCAGCGCGTCGGCGCCATTTTTACATAAATGTACCGCCTCTTTGATAAGATTCTTGGGCAACTCCATATCAGCATCTAGCCAGTAAACGTATTCTCCTTTAGCCATATTCGCGCCGTAGTTTCTCTTATGGGGAGCATCAAATACTCCCTTTTTAACTCTAGGGACATAGGTATAAAATTCGCAACGATATTTTTTTGCCAACTCTTTTACATTGTCTGTGGACTTTCCATCAACAATAACTATTTCGATACGAGGATACGTTTGCTGCCTGATATGATTGAGGCAGCTCTCGAGGAAAAAAGCTGAATTTTTTGTCGGAATAATGATGGATACTATGCCATTATTTTTTTTCATCTATAGCTTGTGAACAACTTGCTCATTATATAAAAATTCATAAACTTACGTTATTTTTTTTGCCAAAATTCCAATGCAGTTGTATTTTTTGCTTGGAATAATTTCGTCTAAATAAAATAGTATCCTCAGTAAGGGATAAAGTATTGCTGCAATAAAAGGCGCGCGTTTAAAGAGAAGAATATTGGTTTCCCATAATAGCGAACCAACTGATCCAAAAGTACCCTTCTTTCTCATAATTTCGTAGTTCTCTAATAGAGAAAGTAATTCTTTTTCGGAGATACCATCGTGGGCATGGTCTTCGTGCTCCCATGTTTCAAAGGATTTAAACCACCGTCTCTGATGCGGTGTGGGTACATGAATAAATAAATATCCGCCTTTCTTAATCATCTGATTCATATTTTGTATTGCAGCTCTATAGTTTGGAATATGCTCTAATACGTCTAGACACCAGAGGGCGTCTGCTTTATTTTTTAATTTTGGAACCTTTTTCATTACATCAGCGTAAAAAAAATGAATGTTGGGATTCGTTGTCATTTTTTTATTTAATTCAATGATTTTTTTATTAATGTCCAGTGAATAAATTTCGCTTCGGGGAAAACGACTTGCCATGAATCTGCTGTATACTCCATTTCCACACCCAGCGTCGATAAATACTTTTCCCTTAAGCTCTGAAATAGATTTTTGAAATAAATAAAATCTTTCCTGGAAGCCCAAATCCGGGATACCAAAAAGGCCTATGTAAAGTTTGATGAGAGGCTTTAAAACCTCAGGAATTTTTAGACTTACTCCTAATTCTTTCCCCTGTTTTTCTAGATAATTTAAATACGACGCAAATTCTTTTCCGGCAAAAATAATACTCATGTTTAGTTGTCAATAATATCTAAATATGCTTTGGCGGAATTTTCAAACGTAAATGATTTGCTCCATTCCCAAGCATTTTTTTGTAATTGTTGATATAACTTTTTATCTTTGTATAATTTGACGATATTTTTTGCTAGACATTCTGGTGTATGTTGATAACAGAGAATACCAGTTTTATTATGTTTGATACTATCGCGCAGACCATCTGCGCTATAGCCTATCGCAACTGCTCCTTGGCTATTTGCTTCTGTCACGGTTAATCCCCACCCTTCTTTTGTTGAGGTTGTGAGAATACAATGGCTTTTTTGTAGGTATTCTCTTTTTTGTTTGTCTGAAAGATGCCCTAAGTAGTGAATGTCTTTTTTATACGGACTTTTATGGATCATATCAAATACCATAGCTGCGTAGCTTCCCGCCGGAGAACCTGAAATAAACATTTGTAACGAAGGAACTTTTTGCTTTGCAAGTTCAAAAGCGATTACTTGATGGTGAGTTCGTTTCATGTTTCGGATATTTCCCAGGCTAAGGATGGTAAAGCGAGCAAATTTTTTTATTCCTTTCAGTGTTTTTAATGGTTCTAATATATTTCCTACAGGAGCAATATATATATTGCTTTTTTTAAACCCATATCTGACAAGTTCTTTTTTTGTGCTTTGAGATATAGTGATAACTTTTTTGTTTCTTAGGAGCCATAAGTACAAAGGTTCGAAAAAAAGGTAACCAATCCAGGCTAATAATTTGGGAACTTGGTAAAACCAGTTCTGCCGACACAGTTGATGAATTTGTATGAAGGCATTTCGTTCTCCGTAAAGCGCATATAAAAAAGGTATATTATTTATCTGTTCGATTACTACGTCGAAATGCTGACTTTTTCTAATAGTAGTTAAGTAATAACGAAAAACAGAAAAATATATTCGCCAATTGTAGACGCCAATGTAATTAAATCTTTTACTTCCTAATCGGAGATAGTTAATGCCGTCGATAGTTTCTTTCAATCGGCAGTGGGGAAAAGCCGATGTGAGAACCGTTATGTCAAATTTTTTTTTGAGTCTTTTTAATATTTGGTGAGTAAACGTTTCTGCGCCTCCGGCGAATGGAGATTTTATATCTCGCCAAGTAATCATGAGGAGTTTCTTCTTTTTCATAGGCTAAAAACATATTATACATCTCACTATCAACATTTATGCTAGAATAATTTACCATGATGGAACGATTACCGATTGCATCATTTCCCGGAAAAAAGACAGTGATCCTCTTTGTTTCTTATGCGTTCTCACTTACACTCTTTATTCGATTGCCCCAGGGTGATTACAAAATATGGATGATGGCGATAAACCTTATCTTTTTGTTTTCAATTTTCCGTTTTTTTCTGACGCTTAAAAATCTTGTTACAAAGAACAAAGTAAAAGAGCGTATGATTATTACAACGCTTTGGTTGACGGCCTTTTTTGTTATGAAAAGAGTCGCTCCGGAGAGCTGGCTTTTGTTCACTTTTGATAATACCACAGTATTGTTTTTTAGCTATCTCCCGATTGTTTTTCTTTTCAACCTTACTTCTTTATTTAACGGATTGGTTTCAGTCATGTTGGTAGCTTTCATGGCACTTTATTCGCTTTATAAGTATGAGGAAATCGCTGAGGTATTTGCTATATTGGTATTTTTTATG
>JACPMD010000120.1 GCA_016186235.1 Candidatus Roizmanbacteria bacterium
AAATCAAGGAGGATTCCGTTAAACTTATATTCTTTTGCTATATCAATAGTGTCGGATATGATTTTTTCCTGTGCCTGCCGGTTTTCCAGAATTTTAAAGTTACTGTTCGAGTCAAGCAAGCGAAGTGTAAGAAATTGTCTTATGTTACTGTTCGAGCTAAGTCGAGAACTGGCCGAAATAAATTTTTCTATATTCTGATACCCTGACTCGCCGGTTACTATCCCCCACTCGTTTGCTGTAATGCCAAAATAAAATAATCTATTGTATTCTTCGAGGCCTGAGAATGATTCAAAATTGCTCCAATACGGGACAAAAATTGACTTCGTCCGTATCTCGCCTTTTACGCTCACAGAGGGGTCTAGCTTGATTGAAACCTGTGGAGATTCTTTTCTTGGCGAAATTTGAATGTCTTTCTTGTTTACAACTAAAAAAAATCCTACGAAAAGTCCGAGTATGAGAAGGAAGAAAATATTTTTTTTCACCCTACTATTCTAACAGTTCAATTGGACGAAAATCGGCACTTGACAAACCATTTTTTTTCCCTCATAATCGAAGATAAATAAGAATTATGAAAGTAACGATCTACACAATTCCAGATTGCCAGTACTCAAACCAAGAAAAAGATTATTTAAAGTCTCACAATGTCGTTTTTGAAGAAAAAAACTTAGAGGCAAATAAAGATTTTCTCACCGAGATGCTTGCGATTTCTAATAACTTTGCGGGTACTCCGGTTACAAAAATCGAAAAAGACGGCGGGCAATCGGTCGTCCTTAAGGGTTTCACAAAAGAAGAGTTTGATTCAACCTTGGGGTATAGCTCAGCTGCTTCGGCTCCGGCGCCCTCAACGAGTGCAACTCCAGCTCTTTCAACTGCGCTGGGCCCTACTCCAACAACCGATCAGCCCGCGCCACCTACTCCGTCTGTTCCTAATGTTATCGAACCACCAGCAGGAACACCCGCTCCTCAACCACCGGCTCAAGAACCGCCAACCCCACAACCGCCTATCCCCCCCAACCCACCTCAAAACACTCCACCTCCTGTAGCAGCCACACCACACGTAGACGCGCAACTTTCTGATTTACTGAATCAATTACAGTCGAAGTCAAGCGTAGGAAATACCGCACCTCCTTCACAAGCTAGCCGGTCTTCTTCAGGTGGACTTCCTTCTATCCCCGAGCCGAATTTTGGGTAAATAACAAGGAAACACGTCTTTAAGATTTAATTTTCAAAAATGGATCGAACTTATTGCCGCAGGAAGAACACGAGGTAGCAGCGACCCTTGCAAGTTTAAGAACAACTGAATATGTACCAGTCAGGTTTGTGGCTCGAGGTGCTTTGTTGGGTTTCGGACATTCAACAGCAGGATGCCGATAGATTACCTGGTAAACTTGGACAACTTCAGTCGTAGTAGTTGGAGTTCTTTCGTCCATTTTTTACCGTCTGGGTCTCCTTTGTATTTTACTTCGAATTGCCTCAGGAATTGTTAATTTGAGGCCGTCTAAATCTGAATATTCATAATCGAATGTATGACGCTTACCATTTGGGTCTTCAACTTCGAAAGTTACTATTCTACCATTAATTTTTATCTCCATAATTTCATCAGGGCTACTTTGAAAATGAGGTGCGTGAGCTGGAGGGACTGAACTACGCCACTTTAAATCTGCGTAAACTGGTTTCTTTCTTCTTTTAGAAAGTCCAAGTTTTTCGAATAGAGGAAAAGATTGTTGAAAATTCTTTTGCCTTTCGACCATTAGTTTTTGAAATGATAGGTCGAGCAGGGGTGGAGGGAATCGAACCCCCATTTTCGCTTTTGGAGAGCGACAGTTTGCCATTAACCTACACCCCCAATATTTTGTACTGATATTATAACAATTTTATAGGAGCATCCAGATCAAAACGTAAGGAACGAGAAGCTGGGATAAGGGTTTCATAGTACCAGCATATTTTTGCATAGAGAGAGTTTGACTATTCAGATTGCTCATCCGTAGCCACTGCACGTATTTATAAGCAGTGTATCCAACAAGTACGAGAAGAATGCTAAGCCACGGAGCAAGGCTGAAAATGCGAAAGTAAAAAAATAAAATTACTCCGCCTAAGACTAACAATAAACCAAGAAGAAGGCTTTTTCTCATCCCCAGAACAACGTGTGTACTTTTTAATCGAGCCTTGACATCGGCTTTGTAATCTGCAAGCTGGTAGGGAAAAACAATCGCCCAGAGAATAAGACAGGCGTTTAGTAAAAGAAGAAGGCTTGAACCAGGAGTACCAAGAGAATAAATCGGCGCAAGAAATGGAATGACAAACGCGCATGCAACTTGAGCTAAAATATCTAGTGCGAAACGGCTTTTCAAACGAAAAGGCTTCAACGAGTAAAGAACCCCGATGATAAAAAAGGCAATCCCCCACCAGAAAAATCCCGAGAGGTAAGAAAAAACAAACCCAGATATAATAAAAAATACAAATAAGAAAGCTAAGACTCTATTGTCAAGCTTTGTTAATTTTCCGACATGGATTTTATTCCAACTATAGACATCGACGTCGTTCCTATCCACGAGTTCATTCGTCACGAAAGCGATTATCGAAAAAGAAATAGCCCCCAAAGACCACCAAATAATCCACATGCCTCTTTGCTGCAAATATAAGGAAGATGCAAGTACACATCCTAAGACAGGATAGTGCTCGTCAAGTCGAAGGAGTTTGAGATACTTCATGAATCGAGTCCTTCACTTCGTTCAGGACTAACTCGCAGTAAAACTCTCCCTCGCTTCCGCTCAGGATCGTTAATTGCAAGTTGAGTACTCCCGAGCAGAATTGAACTGCTATCAAAGGCTCCGCAAGCCCTTATTCTATCCGTTGAACTACGGGAGCTGTTTATATATTGTAGCATGGAATAAAATTAAACGTGTTTTAAAAATAAAATACCAATGGATTTACGTTCGAGGTATTCGCTGTCTTGAAATAATGTTGACATTGTACACGAAATAATTTATACTTGTGCTTGATGAAGCCGTACAGGTTTAACAAAGAGAAAGATACGGTACTGAAAAATCAAAGAGGAGTCGGTTTCGATCAGATTATAAAAGCAATTACTAACAAGCAGGTTTTAAAGATTATAGAGCACCCCAACAAGAAAAGATACCCAAATCAAAAGATATATTTGGTTATTTTAGATAACTATGTTTTTTCCATTCCTTTTGTCGAAGAAAAGGATTACTTTTTTCTGAAAACTATTATTCCAAGCAGAAAATATACAAAGCTATACCACAAAAAATTACAAGTCAAAAACAAAAAAATATGAAAAAACTAGCAAAAAAAGCATTTGAACCACTAGATAAATACGAGGAAGAATTAATC
>JACPMD010000106.1 GCA_016186235.1 Candidatus Roizmanbacteria bacterium
ACGGATGGGGCATAAGCTGGCTTGACAACCGGGAGAATTTTCAAATCCGAAAATCGACGCTACCGATCTGGGAAAGCGAGAGTCTGTTTGAAAAAATTCCAGAATCAACTCTGTTTGCTATTCATGCGAGGAGCGCCTCGTTTCCAGAACATAAAAATAATATTGTGTTTAACCAGCCATACGTGGACAGTAATTTTATATTCGTCTTCAACGGCTTGCTTAAAGGAGTAAGGATTCCTGAAAAAGTTCGTGGAACAATAGGAGCAGAGAAAATCTGGTTTCTACTCAAAGATTTACTCAAAACCATGAAACCGCAGGAATCTCTTAATGAGTTAAAAGATTATCTTTTAAAACATACGAGATACGTCCAGGCACTAAACATCGGGTTAGCAGATAAAGATAATATCTATGCTCTATGTTTCTATGATCGTTTTCCGAAGTATTATCAGCTCCATTATTCCGTAAACAAAGAGAGAGACATTGTTTGCTCGGAAGAATTACTATTAGACCATTGGAACATCATGAAGAGATCTCAAGTCACTAAGCTTTAATGTATTATTAAATCATATATGATCTGGGTCGATCGCGAAGTCAAAAAAATTAAAGAAAGAAAAAATTAAAGAAAGAAAACTAAAAATTGAGTCAGTTGACGACATGAAAACGCCTTCGGGAAGAATCCATGTTGGTTCTTTGCGAGGAGTTATCGTTCACGATTTGCTCTACAAAGTTCTTTTGGAAAATAAAGTAAGCGCAAAGTTTTCTTATGTTTTCAATGACATGGATCCCATGGACGCCGTTCCGTCATATCTGGACCAAAAGGAATACCAAAAGTATGCTGGCTTTCCACTCTTTAAAATTCCGTCACCTGTCTCAGGTTACGATAATTTTGCACAATACTTCGCAAAGGAGTTTGTAGAGACGTTTGAAAAACTTAATTGTCACCCCCAGATTGTCTGGTCCTCTAAACTTTATGCGGGCGGAAAAATGAATTCTGCTATCAAAGAAATACTTGATAAAGCTGACAAAGTCAGAGAAATATATAAAAGGGTCGCAAACGCTCATCGAGCAGACGATTGGTTTCCATATCAAGTAATCTGTGAAAACTGTGGTAAAGTTGGGACAACCTACGTGTATAGATGGGATGGAAAGTATGTCTGGTATCGCTGTCAAACTGACATGGTCGTCTGGGCGCAAGGCTGCAATTATAAAGGGAAAATCCAGCCAATAAATACAAATGGAAAGCTTGTCTGGAAACTCGACTGGCCGGCACACTGGAAAGTTATAGGTGTCACCATCGAATGTTCTGGGAAAGACCATATGTCAAAAGGAGGATCATATGATATGGGTCAAACAATTTGCCGCGAAGTTCTAAACTATCCCTCACCTTACGCATTTGGATACGAATGGTTTACCGTAGGTGGTAAAAAAATGTCTTCTTCAAAAGGAATTGGTACCTCAGCAAAAGAAGTGGCATCTATTCTTCCGCCAGATATTTTTCGCTTTTTCTTGGTGAGAAGTTCCATCGATACTCATCTTGATTTTGATCCTTATGGTGACACCATTCCAAAAATCTTTGACGATTATGATCGCTGCATGAGAGCTTACTTCGATAGTTTGGAAAATATAATTCCTGAAGGAAAAGAGGGAGAAGTACTTTCAGATTTTGCACGAATAATACAGTTATCTCCAGTTCGCCCCCTTCCACAAAAAAGAATATTTATTCCGCGCTTCAGGACGGTTGCGAATATTTTGAAAAACAAAGGAGATCTCCTTAGTTTTTTTGAAAAACAGAAAGGAGAAAAATTAAATTCAGAAGAAAGAGAAATCCTTGAGGAACGCGAACTTTTTGCCCAAGTGTATCTGAAAAATTATACAGAAGAGTATCTATCAACAGTTCAGAAAGAACCACTTGCTACCAGCCATAAAGAATTCTTAAAGTTGCTGGCTGAAAATTTAAAATTCGCGAAAAAAGACAAAAATGATATAAAAAAAATCATTTTCAATTCAATAAAACAAAGCTCACTAGCACCAAAGATCGCATTTAAGGCGCTTTACCAAACACTCCTTGCAAAAGAATTTGGCCCTAAAGCTGTCGATCTCATTCTTGAATTTGGACTTGATAAAGCAGTGAGAAAATTAGAAGAGAAAAGTGTTGAGATTACTCCTCGGGAGAAAGTCGCAAAAAAAAGACTCATTGCAAATCTCAACAATCCAGACATTTTCTCAATTGATAAACAGCTAGCTAAAAAATTTGCTTCAATTAAGATTGGGGTCGCAATTATCAAAAATGTGATCATAGAAAAAACAGACAAAGAACTAGAAAATAATGTCAAAGAGTTTATTCAGTCCCAGCAAAATTTAACCACAAAAGAAATTGGCGAATATAAAGAAATTCAAAGTTATCGAAGAATATATAAAGAAATGGGCGTAGATTGGCACTCACGCAGGCCCTCACCAGAGGCGCTCTTAAGAAGAATTGCTCTTAAAAAAGGACTCTATTCCATAAATACCTGTGTTGATGCCTATAATTTGGTAGTCATGAAATACCGTGTGTCTTCCGGCGCATTTGATCTTGACAAAATTAAGTTTCCAACAATCTTACGATTTCCAAAAGAAGGTGAACAGATTTTACTTCTGGGTGATAAAGAGGCTACGAACTATACAACTAAGGAAGTTGCTTATTTTGACCAAGTAGGAGGATACAATATTGATTTTAATTATAGAGATGCTCAAAGAACTGCAGTTACGGAAAAAACAAAAAATTTACTGATTAATATCGACGGAGTCTACGATATCACAATAGAACAGGTAGAAGTAGAGCTAACGGGTATTGTTCAAGCTCAGACATAAATTTCTTCTGTTGCTCCGGTTGCGATTAGATTTAGAATATCTCGCGGTATGATTCCAATGGCAAGGGCTTTTATTAGCTGTTCCAGTCTACCGTCCTTATTTTTTAGAGCTATATCTTGTATTACATGTCTTTCACTGACAACTTTTCCTCCAACAAGTTTTCCACGTCTATCTGCCAAAACCAAATCAGGAGTCTCATCGACTCTTGTTGCTTCTAATTTCAAAAAACCGTTTGTTCTCACAAATTCATGCCTCATAGCCAAAATCACGCTCATCCCACCTGGAAAGTCAGGATGCTCTCTGACAACCTGATAAAGTTTGTCAAGATTCTTAGGATCCCAGATTCCTACCCGTAATCTTAGTGAATAAAGTCTCAATAAATTAGAATAAGAATAAGCAACTGCAATTCCTGTACTAGAAACAAACTCCGCACCTACTGCAACTTGAAAGACTGTCATCAATTGATCGATATTGATTCTTTCTCCATGATGCTTATTTGTTACGATAACATCTCCCTTTCCATTCGGACTATGAAAAAAATCGTTTGTAGAATCAAATGTTGCCCTGCTTGTGACGATCCCTCTTGAAAGAAAACCTTGTTGTAAATATGTTTGTAAGGGAATTACCTTCCTGAGAGCAGTTCTAGTGGCAAAAGGGGGGGATTCTCCATCAAACGTTACAACGGGATTGACGCCTTCTCCTTGAGATACTAAATCTGTTTCCCTTCTTGTTCTGATAACTGGAATGCCATTTGAAAACAACAGCTGTGTTTTCAACGTGCTGCTTGTTGCAACAGCAACATCAGATGGAAAAGGATACCAATCTTTTGTTTGATGAAATTGTTCTACCACTTCAAAAAAACCCGCCGATTCGGCGGGTGCGCTCTATGGGCGTGAAAGCCCAAAATATTTTAACTTACATCTATATTTTATCTTGTTATTACAGCCCAAATTGTTATTACAGCCCAGAACAGAAAAAACCCGCGGAATGCGGGTTTTAAAAAAAAGGAAAGGCATCTTTTGTCTCTCCATGCAAAAGTATATAAGAAGTGTGTAGAAAATTGCAAGAGATCAAACTATATCAAATTGCTCTTGTTGCTTTTTTGTTGGAATTACTTAGAATATGGTATGATTCTTGCGAAATCTGCCCCCGAAATTCTCATAGTTGATTTTGGTTCGCAGACCTGTCACCTTATTGGACGAAGACTTCGCGACCTAGGGGTAAACGTTGAAATTGTACTCCCAAGACAAGCTTTAGTTACCATTAAAATCCAAAAACCAAAGGGAGTCATACTCTCTGGTGGTCCTGACTCGGTCTATGAAAGAGGGTCCCTCACCATAGACAAGAAAATTTTCTCTCTGGGTATACCGATCTTAGGTATTTGTTACGGATGGCAGTTAACTGCAAAACTTCTCGATGGAAAAGTTGTATTAGGAAAAAAAGAGTTCGGACCAGCTAACCTGCTCATAAACCGTGAATCTCCCCTCTTTTCCGGCGTAGACAGTTACACCCGAGTGTGGGTAAGTCATGGCGACACGGTAGTCAAGATGCCGTCACATTTCGTTCAGTTAGGGCAAACGCAGGATGTCGAATTTGCTGCGGTATGCAACATACAGAACAATATTTATGGCGTACAATTTCACCCAGAGGTTGAACATACGCCGTTTGGTTCAGTAATTCTTAAAAACTTTGCCCAAAGAGTCTGCAGACTTCGGTTCAGCAAACGCTTAATTTCTTTAAAAAAATTAATTCATTCAATACAAAGAGAGGTAAAAAATGGTGATATTATCTGCGCCGTCTCTGGAGGAATAGACTCCACGGTCACCTCACTCCTTATTGGAAAAGCTCTTAGGAATAGACTCCATCCCATCTACGTTGAGAGCGGGTTGATGAGAGAGAGAACGAAAGAAGAAGTAACGAAACTATTTAAAAAATATCTCGGCATTAGGCCCATAATCGTTGAGGCGCGAAACTTGTTTTTACAAAAACTAAGAGGGATTGCAAATCCAGAGGAAAAAAGAAAAGTCATCGGAAATCTATATATCAGACTCTTTGAACAACAAGCAAAGAAAATTAAAAATGTAAAGTATCTCGCTCAAGGGACTATCTATTCTGACGTCATAGAAAGCAAAGGAACAACCCATGCGGATAAAATAAAATCACATCATAACGTAGGCGGGCTCCCTGCACGGTTAAAACTGAAACTTCTAGAACCTCTTCGCTTTTTTTACAAAGACGAGGTGAGAGCGATAGCAGAAAAGTTAGGATTGCCAAAAGAGATTGTGTATAAACAGGTTTTTCCCGGCCCCGGAAATGCAATCAGAATCATCGGCGAAGTGACCAAAGAACGCCTTGAAAAACAAAAGTTATGCGACGCAATTGTTGTAGACGAAATCAAAAAAGCCCGTCGATACAACAAAACCCATATGAGTTTTTCTGTATTAACAGGGGTAAAGAGTACAGCGGTTAAGGGAGATGAACGCGAGCTTTTGGAAGTAGTCGCAGTCCGCGTGATAGAATCAAAAGACATAATGACGACAGATTGGACAAAGCTTCCGTATGATGTGATGCAGAGAATCTCATCAAGAATCGTCAACGAAGTGCCAGGAGTCTCCCGTGTCGTTTATGACATTACGACGAAGCCGCCTGCTACGATGGAGTGGGAGTAGAAAGCTACACAACTCTTTTTGCCTTCATTTCATCCATAAGAACTATGTGTCCTCGACCATTT
>JACPMD010000107.1 GCA_016186235.1 Candidatus Roizmanbacteria bacterium
AAGGAACTACTGGAATAACTGTTTTTTAAGCAACAGTCACATTTCTTTTATCAGCTAAAGAAAGGGGCGTATGAGATCGATAAACAATCTGATAAAGAGCCACCATTCTTGTTGTGCCATTGCTTATTACCAGAATATTGTTATTATCAGGATGTCGATATGCCACAGCCGGAATTAATATACCGCCAGAGGTAATCTGTTCGATATACCAAGCAACAACGTGTCTAAAAACTTGAGCTTGTTCAAAAAGCACATGGTTCCATCGAACTTGTCTTCGTGGTAAATTGATGGCGTTTTCTTCGTCTTCGAGATAACCTAGTCCGTCAATGAAGCCCGCAGATCCTGGTTTTTCAAAGGGAGGACTAGGTATAACCTTATGTGTGTTCCGACTCATTTCATATGTATACCGCGCATCATCATTCCCCCTTCCTCTATTTCCCAAAAGTTGTTCGATAATCATACTATTCAGACCATCAAAAAACCCCGCGTGTGCGGGGCTCATTTTATAACGTAATTCGTTAATTAAGATCCTGCCCCGCAGTCAGAGGGGTTAAAAAAGAAAAAGAAATATTCAAGATTTATTTTCATTAAAGTAAATATTAACAAACAATTTCATAAATTCAATAGATCCTCACTATCTCGTAACACTTGAAGCCATTGATTTTCCAACTCTTCCCTTGCTATCAACTTCAACTTGTTCTGCATCACATTTAAAGTCCTCAAGAGTAACAGCAGCTTGACTTTCCCCCGCTAATAAAGCTGCTAACTGACCCAATGCTCTATTTCTATCTAATCCTAATGCTCTGCCAACATCTCCGGTAAACAAGCCATCGCATTCTCTCTTTTTTTTACCCATAAAAAAAACCCGCCTATGTGGCGGGAGCAAATTTTAAAAGGTTTTATCTAACAATCATCCCCCGCCCTTAAGCAGGCTTGATAAGGAGGACAATAAATCTCCATAAAACCTTAAATTTCATTGATATTGCGATCTAAATATATATTAAGTATGTATATAATAACAAAAGAGAAAAATAATTTCAAGGGGATTCAGGACAATGATTAATATTTTATTTCGTTCGTTTCTAAGATTAAGTCAGGCGGCGGTTTTTTGCCTTCGAGAATATGAAGTACGCGTTCAACGTGGCGAAATAGAGAACCCTTAAGATAGATAAGATCGCCATTTTTAATGATCTTTTTTAAAATTTCGGCCGCGTCATAAACGTCCTTTGCATAGAAAGCGATTTTTTTGGTTTTATACTTGTTGAGCTCATTGATGACGAGTTGTTGTTGTGGTCCGATTCCAATAATTACGTCTATGGCCAAAGGCGAAAGGAGCTTTCCTATTTTTTTATGTTCTTCTTCAGGATTTTCCAACTCACCCATTTCAGCAAGAACCGCGATCTTTTTTCCTTGATGATAAATCTGTGAGAGTGTTTTCAGTCCAGCAGCGGTTGACGTTGGATTTGCCCGAAGCGAATCATTCAAAATGATTGTATCCAGCGGGCCGCGTTCTACGCCCATCCGACCAAGTAAAGGAGTTAAATCAGTTAAAATCTGTTGAAATCGGTTGAAATCAGTAGAATCAGAAACTGTTTTGTAAACAAGAAATGCCGCCATAATGGTGTAAATATGATGGCGGCCAATAAGCTTTGTGGAAATGCCTAGGGCAATGTCATTTTTATCTCTCGACTTCGCTCGAGATGTAAGTTTAAATTCTGTTCCTTTCAAGGAAACTTTTACGGAAGCGGGGTCAGCCCAAACATCGCACTGTTTCGGATCAGTACCATACCAGAGAATTTTTGCTTTTGTGTAGGCTGCCATATTTCTGACATTGACATCGTCGTAGTTTAAGATAGCATAGCCATTCTGCGGCAAGGCTTCTATTAATTTCCTTTTTTCTTTTACTAGATTTTCGAGAGAGCCCAAATGTTCTTTATCCGTATGAACGGGAGAAATCCCTGTGATAACTCCGATTGTAGGCTTAACAATTTCAAGATGAAAATCCATTTCGTTGGGCTGATCAATTCCGAGTTCAAAGACGGCAAATTTTGTCCACGGCGTAACATGGACTGCTGTAATAGGAACATTATAGATGGTGTCAAGATTCACATCGGTTACAACCGTTGGACCGATTGAAGAGAGCACGTTGGAAATGACTCTTGTCGTAATTGTTTTGCCTTGACTTCCTGTTATAGCAATCTGAGTCGCGGGCATGAGAGAAAGCCAGTGTTTTGCCAAAAAACGGCGAGTAGAATGAAAAAGTCTCTTATAAAAAGGAGGGTTGTATATCATTTCCTTTTAATAACTGTTCCTTGGGAGGTATCTTCGAGAGTATAACCTTTTGATTCTATCTGTGTTCTTAATTCATCGGCTTTTTTAAAGTCTCCTTTTTTTCGTTCTTCTTCACGAGCACCTACTAATTTGATTATTTCTTCTGGAATTTTTTCTTCTCGAAGATCCTGAAGTTTTAGGCCGAACACTTGATCGAATTCATATAAAAGTGCTAATTTATCTTGAGAAGGAATATTTGATTTGATCATTTCCCAGGTTACGGCCAGCGCCTGGGGGATCTGAAAGTCATTAGA